>JALSOO010000238.1 GCA_026986355.1 Campylobacteraceae bacterium
AATTCAATCTCTACACTGTTTTGTTCTGCAAATGCACTCATCTGTGCATGAATATCATCAAGTTTCATTGGTCCATAGATATTTTGTTCTCTGATACCCAACATATTTAAATTTGGCCCTTGTATTACTACTATTTTCATTGTTTATTACCTTTATTTTATAATTTTTTTGTATTTTAGCTAAATTTTCCATATAAAAGATAGCTTTAACTAATGTCGTCGTTTCTTTTTCTTTTTCAACTTATTTTCAAGCTTCTTTTTTTCCTCTTCTGTAAGAATTTTCTTTAATCGTATTTTGCCCTTAAACTTCTCGCCGAAATATCCCTCATTTGCCATCCACTTATAGATTTCAGCAGCAATTGGACCTGCTGTACTCCCTCCATGCCCACCATGCTCTACAAGTATGGTGACAACATATTGGGGCTTATCAAATGGTGCATAGGTGGTTAACCAAGCATGAGAACGACTATAATAATCCAATTGAGACTCATGCATTCTCTTCTTTTCTCCTTGGGGGATAGAGACAACTTGTGATGTTCCTGTTTTACCTGCTACAACAATAGGTAGATGTGACATAGTACGCCGTGCTGTACCTCGTGGGTGATTACATACATCATGCATACCTAAACGTATGGTATTTAAGTATTTATGATTAACCTCAAAAGTTTTATATTCAGGTTCTACAATTTTATCTACAATCTTATGAACAAAATGTGGAGTAGGTAATTTTTCAGTAGCTAAAAATGCTGTATATCGTGCTACTTGCATCGGTGTTACTAAATTATATCCTTGTCCAATAGCAGAGATAACAGTCTCTCCACGATACCAAGGCTGTTTAAATCGTTTCATCTTCCACGCTTTATTAGGAATAACTCCCTTACTCTCATGAGGTAAATCTACTCCTGTCTTCTCTCCAAAACCTAACTTATGTAATCCTCTGGACATTGCATTGATACCTGTTTTTAGACTTTTATTATAAAAATAGACATCACAACTCTCTCGTATCGCTTTTCGTAGGGTAACCTGACCATGACCATACTTTGACCAACATCTAAACTTATGTTTACTCTTGCCCATTGTAATATAACCCTTACAATATTCAGATTGGTCAAGAGAAGTACCTGCATTGGCAAATGCAAGTGCCATTCCCATTTTTATACCAGACCCAGGGGGGTAACCACCTGCTATCATTTTATTTGTAAATGGGTGGTTAAAATCTGTAATTAATGCTTTCCAATCTTTGCCAGAGATACCACCTACAAATAGATTAGGGTCATATGAGGGATAAGAGACCCCTGCTAAAATATCTCCATTAACATTCATAACAATAGCAACACCTGCTTGACCTACAAAGAGTTCATTGATTCTTTTTTGTAAACCCAAATCAATATTTAAAATTAGATTTTGGTCTTCAAGAGGTAACTTTTTCTTGATTTCTGCTACCTCTTTATTGGTAGCACTCACTTTAACCATACGGTAACCCAATTGACCTTGAAGCACTTTATTGTATTCCTTCTCTAAGCCTGTTTTACCAACAACCCCTACTGTCTCAACAACACCTATTTTTTCTCCATTATCTTTTTGTTCTATGGCGTTCTCTTTTCTATCTTTTTCATTCTGTTTTTTATTTGAACGTCCCACATATCCCACAATATGCGTAGCCAAACTTCCTGCTGGATACATACGCTTGGTTTCAGACTCAATTTTAAGTAGTTTATTAATACTTAATTTAGGATACGCCCCTATCATCTCATCATAGATAATAAAATCAACGATAGGAATAAACCTATGATTATAGACAGAATTTTTACTAATATATTTTAGGAAAAGTTTATCTCTATCCAAGTGTGGAAACTCTTTGACAATACTATTCATTACTTTTTCTAACTTGGGTGTAATGTACCTCTTTAGTAACTTTGTCTGATTAATGTCAGCATATCTTTTAGTAACATAGAGCAATCTTTTCCCTAACTCTCGTCTATTGTGTCTCAATATTTTTGTAAGTTTTGTCTCATTCATATCAGGAAAAGTTTGCATCATATATTTTAATGTTGCCTCATACTTCTCATTCCTATGCTTTGATAAACCTGGAGCTAATTTGATAGAGAAACCAATGTCATTAACAGCTAGAAGTTTTCCATTCTTATCTAAAATCTCACCACGAACAGGTTTGATAAAATATTTTCTCTCTATATTCATTTGTGCTAAATGTTCATAATAGTAGTTTGATTTGATACTAATTTGATAAATTTTTGATACAAGCATAATCCAAAATAGGGTAAAAATAAAAAAAATAACACCAAATCTCATAGAAATACTCCTACTAAAATATCAATAACAATATAATAGACCAAAAACATATCTCCAATAATACTTGATGTATCAAAAACAATATCGTATAAAAAGAGAGATATATAATAGGCTGAATCAATCAATATAATGAGAGAAAAAATCAAACATACACGACAACGTATTAAAAGCTTTAGTGATGAATAAATCATTGAATAGAGAACAATAATAATAAAAAAAGAGAGAAGAATAGGCAGAGATGAATTTAACTCTAAATTTAATAGATATAAAAAACCACCCCAAGCATAGAGTATATTTTTATTTAAATTTGACATTATAACATATCCTACCAAGCCAATAAGTGGTGGTAACATAGTATAAATAGAGACTAAAAAAGGATAGAAGAGTACAAAAGAGATAAGTAATATTTTTTGAAAAAAATTTAGCTTTTCCTTATCTATATCTATATAATGTTTAACTTTCACTAACAATCTCCTAATTTATAGATTAAAGAGATTTCATTACAGACAGGAAAATGAATACATTTAATACAATCTGCCCAAATTTTATGTTCAGGAATTGTCTCTTTTGAAATCTCTACAAAGTTCATTTTTATAAAGAATTTAGCTAAATAGGTCAATACCAAAACCTCTTCACTAATTTTCAACTCTTTTGCTTCATTGAGCATAAACTCTACTAATCTTTTTCCAATATTTTGACCTCTATAACTCTCCAAAACAATAAGTGAACGAATCTCCCCAAGACGTGTAGAGTGAATATGTAACGCACCATAACCTACTAGTTTATCATTATCTTTAGCCAAAACATAAGAGCGTATATTTGTAGCTACCTCATCTGAACCTCTTTGTAATATAACACCATCTTTTACATCTTTTGCAACCAACTTTTGCATTGCAGGAATATCCAAGAGGTTTGCTTTGACTAATTTAACCACTCAGTAACTCCAAAAATATGCTCAAATATCTTTTGATGAACTCTGTCATATCCTACTCTTTTTGAGTTTGATATAGTAATAGCGTTTGGAAACTCTTTTTTTAATGCTCTTCTCTCTTTTTGGTTTAGTTTATCTATCTTGGTAAAAACATCCAAATATAGTTGGTCTCCACGAATAAACTCTTTGACATACTTATTGACATCTCTATCTATTTGAGCATTGGGGTGTCTAGCATCTCTTAGATGGATAAAGACTCGAATAGAGACACGATGTTTTATAAACTCTACCAAATTTTTCTGCCACGCACCCTTTAAATCTTTGGAGACTTTGGCATAGCCAAATCCAGGTAAATCTACAAAACGTATATTCCAATCTCTTTCATCATAGATATATCTAATATCAAAAAAGTTAATGAGTTGTGTTTTCCCTGGGGTTGCAGAAGATTTTGCTAAATTTTTTCTTGATGTAAGTCCATTGATAGTAGAACTTTTGCCTACATTTGAACGCCCTAAAAAGACCACTTCACTAACTGTATCATCTACACTATCGCCTAACGCTTGTGCCGATTTTATAAATGATGAATCGACTAATCTTGGTATTGCCATTATTTTCTATCCTCTATTTCAAATCTAAAATGTACGGGTCTCTTCTTTTTCCCTCTTATATCTGCTAAGCCTGTCTTTAAATCTAAATTAATAGTTTCAGCTTTTATAGTTCTATTATTTGTCTCATCAATCAAGACAACATTTCCATAAAAAATATATTTTGAGCTATTAGGAGAGTAGACTACTCTATCTGTTTTACCTCTATAATGAATTCCATTTTCAGTTAAATTAAAACGTACTTTGCCTTTGGCTTCATATTTTTTTGCTTTTCTTTTTTTATTGAAATATACAGTAATTTTAAATGCTTTAAACTCATTATTACCCTGTTTTATCTCTGCGTTTCCCTCAAAGTATGCTACTTTATTGATATTGTTTGCATAAAAATGGTCTGCTTTAATATCAACAACATCAGCTCTAAGAATTAATATAGATAAGAGTATATACCAAAATATAAATGATTTTTTCATTGATAAACCTAGTTTTTAGATGTTATTATAGCGTCTTTAAAAAAAATGAGAAAGAAAATGTTATAATTTCTATAATAAAATAAGGATTACAGATATATGAAAAAACACTATTCATCAATTATCTCAAATGGCTTTGGCGTTTTTGCCTCTAAAAAATTCCCTAAACCTATACAAAAAATAATCAATAATGGCTATGTAAAACTTATGGGTTTGGATATGAGTGAGTTTAAAAACCCTAATAGCTACCCAACACTCAATAGTCTCTTTACACGAGCTTTTGTTACACCAAAAGAGATTATAGACGATGAGACTATTATGATTTCTCCTGTTGATGCGTTGGTTACTGATTTTGGCGAGATTATCAATCAAAAAGCATATCAGATAAAAGGTATGGAGTATAGTTTAGCAGAACTTTTAGGAGAGTATCATCAAGAGGCATCAAAAGCTGTTGATGGAGGTCAATTTGTAAATCTCTATCTCTCTCCAAAAGATTATCATCGTTATCACACTCCAGATAGATTAACTATAAAATCTTTAACACATATACCTGGGAAACTCTATCCTGTCAATTTCCCTCTATTACGAAATAAAAAGAATCTTTTTATAGAGAATGAGCGTGTAATTATAGAGTGTAGAGATAGGAAAGATAGAACATTTATTATGGTCTTGGTAGGTGCATTGAATGTAGGAAAGATGGTAGTTACCTTTGAAGATAGAGTTAACACTAATTCAGATATAAGAGAACCTCAACACTACACATATACTAATTTAACCATAGAAAAAGGAGAACTGTTTGGTTGGTTTGAAATGGGTTCAACTATACTTCTATTTTCTCAAAAAGGTGCATTTGTACCAAACTTATCTATTAATCAAAAAGTAAAATTTTCAGAAAATATAGGAGAGATAAAGTAGTGAAAAAAGCAGTAATATTTGATATGGACGGAACATTGGTAAATAGCTCCATGACTATTGTAAATGCGATTAATTATGTAAGAGGTAAACTAGATTTAGAACCTTTAGATAGTAAAGATATTTTAGACAAAGTGAATGACCCAACATTAAACCCTGCTAAAGAGTTCTATGAGACTCCTAGATTTACCCATCAACATGAGGCATGGTTCTCTAGCTATTATACAGAAAATCATGAAAAAGAGTTGGAGTTATATGATGGAATAGTGGAACTTTTAGATGAGTTAAAAGAGAGAGGCTTTAAACTAGCTATTGCTACAAACTCTTATAGAGGCTCAACTATTGAATCACTAAAACATTTAAATATTTTAGACTATTTTGAATCATTAGCCTGTTATGATGATGTAGGTCGTGGCAAACCTGCTCCTGATATGTTAGAGAAGAATTTAAAAGATTTAAATCTTACCCCTAAAGAGGCTATTTTTATAGGAGATAGTGAACGTGATATGTTGGCATCAAAATCAGCAGGTATAGAGTATCTGATGATTAACTGGGGTTTTTCAGACTATGAAGATGCCATTCATAATCTATCCGATTTAGAAAAAGCTATTTTAGAGGCATAAAAGATGATAGATTTATCCAAAGCAACTATTACAGATATGGTCTCTGTAGCATTTATAGGTATTGGTATCTCTCTACCTGAACCCTATTATCTACCTATATTATCTATTGGTCTTTTTGCCTTTTCTGGAGCTATTACGAACCAAGTAGCTATATTTATGCTCTTTAATCGTGTACCTCTTCTTTATGGCTCAGGAGTGATTGAGAACAATTTTGAGACCTTTAAAGCATCTATAAAAGAGATGATTATGAAGCAGTTTTTTAATCCCCAACAGTTAAAAGCCTTTTTTCAAAGAGAAGAGCAGAAGATAGATTTAGCTCCATTGGTAAAATCAGCCGATTTTTCTCCTGCCTTTAATGCCCTTAGCCAAAGCGTTATGGAGTCAAAACTTGGAGATATGCTCAATATATTTGGAGGAGAGAAAGCACTAGAGACGCTAAGAGAACCTTTTGCAAAAAAACTTCAATCAGCTGTAGTAGGAATCGTAAGTTCTGATAGTTTTAAAGCACAGATAAATCATCACTTAGAGAGTTCATCTCTAAACAATGACTTAAGAGACTCCGTAGAGAGTTTGATAACAAATAGGCTTAATGATTTGACACCAAAAATGGTAAATGATTTGGTACATGAACTTATCCATACTCATCTAGGTTGGCTTGTCGTTTGGGGTGGTGTCTTTGGTGGACTTATTGGGTTAGGCTCATCATTTTTACTTTAAATCTATACCCCTGTCGTTGAATCTCCAAGTTTAATAACTTTAGAAAGAAATAATTAACAATTTCAATTTGAGAATAACCATCTAAGTGGAAACGAAAGTAACCATACGCTAGAGAAACATTAAAATTATATGGTCAAAAAATGAATGATATATTATTATTATAAAATTGTAGCGTAAAACCACCTCATTCATGGGGTGGAGTATCAATAACGTTCTCCTGCAATTCCCAAAACCAAATCATAAGTCTTATCATCAATAAA
>JALSOO010000239.1 GCA_026986355.1 Campylobacteraceae bacterium
ACCATTTAAATCTTCCTCGAACTCTCTCTAACAAACTCTGTTAGGTCTCTGTGTTCTTGGACGCGTATTATAGACAAATTGGTTAAGGTTGTCAAGGGTTTTTTGTAATTTGTGTGAAATTTGTGTAGTTTTTTTAAATTTATATCAATTACTTACACTATATATAAGACTATATAGTGTAAGTTTTTATAGAGAGACTCTTCGTTCTATCTCTTTAATAATATTTTTTATACTTTTATCTTCAACATCTATAATTACATCAGCAACTTTTTTATAACTCTTTTCTCGTTGAGTGTATAGTGCCTTTGCTTTTTCTAGTTCAGAGAAGAGTGGTCTCTTTTTTAATTTAGCTTTTGCATTCTCAGATGTTGAGAGTCTATGAAATATCCAATCAAAAGAGGCATCTAAAAGGACAACTGTTCCTAACCTATTTAAATTTGAGACATTATAAAAACCACCACCACAAGAGATAAGAGAGTTAATGACACATTTTTCAATCCAATCTGCACACTGCTGTTCACAATTACGAAAATATTTCTCTCCATCTTCTTTAAAAATAGTTTTAATCTTTCTATTCTCTTTTGATTCAATTAAATCATCTGTATCAATGGTAAAGAGACCATATTTTTGGGAATAAGCTCTAGCTGTTGTACCTTTGCCCACTCCCATAAAACCGATAAGTATAATATTATTTTTCATCGTTAAACCATATTATATCTATCAATAATTTTTTTAAGACGTTTTCTCAATTTTTTTAGTGCATCTTCTGCATTTTTTCCTTCGGATACTAACGATTGAAACTCATCAAATTGAATTTTTGCAACCCAACCAATTTTTGTATGTTTTTTAATTCCTACAAACCTAACCTCTCCAAAATGCTCTTTTGCCATTTTATAGATACGGTCAATTCTCTCATCTAAAGTTTTTATAATTTCTGCCATTTTTTGCCTTTTTAAATTAAATAATAACGATGGATTATACTAGTTTTCTTATAAACTTTCAATATTACCTACAACTCGACCTACTATTTGTACCTCATCAAACAATATTAATTCAGGGGAGTATGCTCTATTATCTGAAATTAGCTCAACCATACCATCTGCTCGTTGTCGGATACGTTTTATAAAAAGTCCTGCAGTAGTTGAGGCGATATAGATACCATCTTTTAAAATATTGGTTTGTGTTCTATCAATAAATACTATAGAACCATCTTGTAGTGTGGGTTCCATAGAGTCGCCATCTACTTTAATAGCATCTATATTTTGATTTGATGAGCCGACAATACCCCTTATAATTTTCCTATCTACACTCAAGACTTCATAATTTTCATCAAAAGTAAATGCTCCTCCCCCTGCACTAGCACGAACATCAGGAAAATAGTGAATTTGAAAAAATTTATCGGTCTCTTTTATCAACATATCAATAGGTTGGTCGAAAAAGAGCCAATTTATACTTAGCTTTCTATTGGCACAAAATGCCATTATCTCTTTGAATGGTATAGAGTTTCTCTTTTTCATTGTTGCAAATGTTGTTTGAGGTATAGATAACGCATCTGCTACATCTTTGTCAAATACTCTTTTTGTCTTTTTCTCATTATATATAATCTCTTTTAATTTTAAAATTACTTCTTTTAAATCATACATTTTGTTTTCCTAATCAATAAGTAATATATTTACTCTATCTCCTGCTACTTTAGAACTATCCTCTTCAGATGTAACCATAAGAGCTGTAGAGCCTAACATATTGGTCAATATTGCTGAACTTCCTACTTTTTTGCCTTTGAAATCTACATAGTAGTTACCCTCTCTCAAATGATAATTACACGCTGTAAACTCTGCTTTTTTCTGTCGTTTATTAAAGTTATCTTCTAAAATAGCTTCCACTAACCGTAAGGGAGAACTACTATTTTGTAATTTTGCAATAATAGGAACAACATATAATAGTGCCGTAACAGTAGAAGAGTAAGCAAATCCAGGTAGAGCTACAATAAATTTATCATCTTTTTGTGCTACCATAATATGTTGACCAGGTTTTACACGAACACCTTTAAAAATTACTTCGCACCCAAGCTCTACAATCACATCTTTGACAAAATCAAAATCTCCAACACTAACTCCACCTGTGGTTACAACTATATCACTCTGCTCTAATGCTGATTTGACACTCTTTAAAATAGTCTCTTTGTCATCAAAAATACACCCAAGTTGAAGAGGTTCTCCATCATATTTTTTAACTAATGCTTCCAAAATATAATTGTTTGAGCTTCGTATCTGTGCATCTGAAGTTTGTGGCTCTCCAAGCTCTAACAGCTCTGAGCCTGTTGATAATATAGCAACTCTTGGCTTCTCATAAACAAGTGGAGAGACAACATTTAGACTTGCCATAACTCCAATATCTGCAAAACCTATCTTTGTACCTTTAGTTATTAATTTTTGACCTTTTGTATAGTTCTCTCCAGTGGCTCTAACAGAAAAACCAAAAGGTACTTCTTGGTCTATAACTATCTCATCTCCCTCAACAGTTACATTTTCTATAGGAATAAGTGTATCGCTACCATGAGGCATCAGTGAACCTGTAAAGGTTTTGATACAAGCACCCTCCTCTACCTCATCGTGCAGTGCCTCTCCTGCTGGATTGATACTTGAAATCTTTAATCTACCCAAACTCAAATCTGCATATCTAATCGCATAACCGTCCATTGCTGAGGTTGGTAACTCTGGTGAATTGTGGTCGGTTATAATATCTTCTGCCAAAACATACCCTAAGGTATCAGTTAGATACCTTTTTGATGCTTTATAATTTGTAATCTCTATCTTGTTAATAATATCTATTGAATCATCAAAGTGCATAAATGCCATTTTCTATTGTTTCCTTTTTTTAATTTAACTAGGCTAAAAGCCCACTACCACTCATGGGAGTACTTCTATCTTCTGCATAAACTCGTTTTCCATTGATTACATCATATTTCCATATTGGAGCATTTGCCTTAAAATCCTCTACAAACTCATCAATCAACTCCAATGCTACACGTCTTTTAGGAGAGAATACAGCTGAAATATAAGATGAGGTATGAACAGGAACATCTCCGATAGCATGAGCCATTTTGACCTTTGCTCCTAACTTTTCAGCTTTGGCTACCCAACTATCAAACCACTCTTTAAGAACAGGTTCATAAATATCAAAACTTAATGCCTCTATACCATTCTCTTCTCGAATTGTCCCTATAAATGGGATATATGCTCCATAATTAGAGCTATTCTCCTCTTTTAACCATCTATTAAATATAGATGGTATATCCAAAGCCCCTTGATACAACTCCATATCAACCTCCACAAACAGGTGGAAGTATAGATACTCTATCTCCACTTTTTAGTCTCATAGATAAATCAGTAGTCATCTGGTCATTTACTGCTACGGCACACTTACTTAACCATGGAGCAATCGTTTCAATCTCTTGAAGTTGTGTTGCTACATCTGATAGAGTATGAGCTTTTAGCTCTAAACTCTCTTCTCCTATTGGTCCTAAAAATTCAACTTTAATCATAATTAATCTCTCACTTTATTCAAAATTGTTTCGATTATAAAAGTTGTTTGATATAATCATGCTTAATTTATGAATGGAGGCTAACAACTGTGATATTTGGCTCAATAAGCTACCTCAACCTTTTACCTTTTCAAGTTTTTTTAAAAAAAAATCTAAAACACTCCTCTAGCAAAATGGCGTTTAATTACAAAAGAGGTGTCCCATCTGCCATCAACAAAGCTCTTCGCAAAGGCACTATAAATGCAGGATTTATCTCTAGTATAGAGTCTCCTCGTTACAAATGTACCAATTTGGGAATTGTAGCAGATAAAATGGTCTACTCTGTCTTTGTGATTAGAGGAGAAAACAAAACAGATAGTGAGTCAGCTACCTCAAACCAACTAACAAAAGTTTTAAATCTTCAAGGAGAAGTAATTATAGGAGATAAAGCTCTAAGATACTATCTAGAAGGTGGAGAGGGGATAGACCTAGCACAAGAGTGGTACAGTAGAACAAAACTACCTTTTGTATTTGCACGATTATGTTTTAATTGTTATGAAAAAAGAGTTAAAGCTCTTGCAAAAAAATTTATACAAAAACCTATTAAAATTCCTCAATATATATTAAAAAAAGAGGCAAAAAAGAGAGATATTACACCCAAACAACTCTTGTGGTATCTAGAACATATCTCTTATAAATTGGATTATAAAGCCAAAAGGTCATTGAAACTTTTTTTAAGGGTTTCATAAACTATTTATGATTAATTAATATACAATTATTATAATATATTAATTACATTAATGGGTTATAATGCCAATAGAAATATTCCAAGGAGAGTTATGACCACATTAGAAAAAGCTTTAAAAGCAAGAAGCAAAAAACAGAACAAAGTAGAGCTAGTCAAAGCAAGTAAAAATGCTATGGATGTCTATGCACAACTTGAAGATATTGCTAACGCTGGTTATGAGGGATTGAGCAAAGAGGACTCCTCTTACTTTTTGAAATGTTTTGGATTGTTTGATAAGGGTGAGCATTTTATGCTTCGTATTCGTATACCTATTGGTCAACTCAATAATAAACAGGCAATTCGTATAGGAGAAGTTGCTCAAAAGTATGGAGATGACTATATTGATATTACTACACGAATGCAGATTGTATTGCGTTATATCAAGATAGAGAATATTGCAAAGGTACTCCAAGAGTTAAAAGAGGTTGGACTATCTACCTTTCAAACAGGTGTAGATAATACAAGAAATATTGTAGCAGACCCACTAGAGGGGTTAGCCTTCGATAATATTATTGATGTCAAACCTATTGTAGATAAACTCCAAGAGCTAACAATTGAAAATCCTGATTGGGTTTCGGTACTTCCTCGTAAATTTAATGCAGGTATTTTAGGTTCTATGTCCAACTCATGTAATATTTTTGGTCATGATTGCTGTTTTGTATTGGCAAATAAAAATGGAGAGTTTGGGTTCAATATCTATCTTGGTGCAAGAGTGGGTGTTCAGTCAATAGATGCAAATGTTTTTGTAAGTGTCGATGAAGTTCCAACTTTTTATATAGCATTACTTGAAACGTTTAAACAGTATGGATACCGAGATAATCGTAATAAAAACCGTCTATACTTTCTTCTACAAGATGTAGGAGTAGAGGCTTTTGTAAAAGCTGTAGAGAGCCAAGCAGGTAGAACATTTCAAAAAGCAGGTCAAACTCTAGTACAATCCCAAAATATTGCATTAGGGGCAAATAGAGTACTACAACGTAACGGTAAGTATGCTCATAAAATTATCGTGCCATCAGGTGTATTCTCTGGAACAGACCTAATAGAAGTAGCAAAAAGAGCCAATACATTTGGTTCAGGAGATTTACGACTTACTTATGACCAAAATATCTATGTAGTTGATATTGAAAAAGAGCTATTAGATGGATTTGAGTCTACATCTATCTTTTCAAAATATAGTAAATATAACAATATCTATTTTAATGATATGATAGCTTGTGCAGGAACACATACTTGTAGCTTTGGAGTTATACCAAATAAACCAGATGCTGTAGATATGGCAAACTTTCTAAATAGTGAAGTAGCCATAGAGAGTGGAATGGTACGCATGAACTGGTCTGCATGTCCAAAAGGGTGTGGTGTTCATGGTATTGCTGATATTGGATTTGAGGGGTGTAAAGCCAAAAATGAGAGTGGTAAACGTGTAGATGGTGTTCATATCTTTATGGGTGGTAAGATTACACGAGGAGCTAAAGAGGCAAGAATGTTGCATAAAACAGTGCCAATAACAGAAGCCAAACATCATATAAAGTATCTACTAAAAACCTATGCAAGATTAAAGGAGAGAGGAGAGACATTTGAGAGCTTTGAAGAGAGATACTTTAGTGCAAACTACTCATATCAAGCTATCGCATTTTTTACTAAAATCAACTATATCTTAAATGATAAACTTGATTTAGGTGTTACGTTAGAACTAGATAAAGAGCCAAAAACATTTAAAAAAGAGAACTTTGAGATTTTTGATTTTGGATTAAAACTCTTTAAACTCCTAACAGGAGAAAAGCGTTATGTAGCTACCGAAGGGTTTGAACCTGTCTTGGTCCAAGCACGAAAGATAAAACGAGATGAGGTTACAAAACTAAATCCAAATGTTCCACCAAAGCTTAGTGAAGTTATCTACATGATGACCGATAATGATAAAAAAACTAGAACAGCAGTATTTTCTGAACTATTAATGGCATTAAAGGGGGTATAGTTATGACCCTCATTAGCCTAGAAAAAGATAAAAAAACGGTTTCAAAACGATTTAGAAAAGCAGAAAACTTTGCATTTATCAAAAATGGAACGATAAATATCGTGAAAAATAGTCATAAACTCTCAAAATCAAATGAGTTTTTTATCTATTTCAATCAACTTAATGTTACAAAAATATACATTAAAGCCTTAGGTTATAAAACTTTTCTAAAGCTTGAAGCATTGGGAGTTGAAGTCTATTTTGTCTATGGTGTTGATACTTATAATAAAATCAAAGAGAACAATCTACTTAAAATTACTAAAGAAAATGCCAAAGAGTTATGTACTCTGGGACATCATACAACTACTAAGTCAAAATAAAAAGAGAGATGAACTTTTTAATCATCTCTATTTTCAACATCTTCTTTATCCATTACAAATCCAACAACCAAAAGCCCAATAACAAAGAGTGAAACTAAACCAATATAAATATACTCTATCATCTTAATTTTCCGTTCTCTT
>JALSOO010000240.1 GCA_026986355.1 Campylobacteraceae bacterium
GGAATGCTTGTCCAAACGGATAGATTTTTATCTGCCATCTCTCCTCCTTAATCTTTTTTTTCTGCTATACTCTTCTCTTCATATCTCTTCTCTGAATCCTCTATTAATCTAAAGTATAGATGAGGTATAAATAGATAAGCTACCATGGTTACTATCAATGCTTTAGTTGTAAAGGGTTCACTCTGAATCATAATAGAGAGGTCATATAAGCAGTAGGTTTGTAATGCCCAGAATAGATATCCAAAGTTAATCCATTTTTTAGAAAAGAAACCCATCTTTGCCAAAGTTACAGTTCCTGCATAGGCAACACCAAAAACTAAAACCAGAGTAGAGACTAGAAATATAGGCAAAAACATCTCTGGTGCAATCTCTGGTCGAATAATAAGCTCTTCTATCATAGTTGGAATCCTTTTAAATATCTATTTTCACTAAAACCATATTGTATTATTACTATTTCTACACAATAATTTATTGATTTACATCAAATATTGGCAAATTATCTTGATAATATATTTTATATAAGTAAAAGTTATTTTACTAAACATCTAGCCGTATGAAAAACCCGACCATAATTTACAGAAGAGAATACATCTCCCTCTAAAACCCACTCTCTATTGATATTTACATCAACTGATTGTGCTACTTTTCGTGTGGCTCGACTTTCACAAATAATTGTTTTACCCTCTTTAAATGCACTTTTTACACTTGCCATTCTATCGGTTGTTATTTTATAGTGCATACCTATAACTACTACTAGAAATAGACCTACATAGCTTAACCCTTTTACTACAGCACCTTTAGCAAAAAATGGTCGTGTTGTTACAAAAAGGGTAATAGCTAATATAAAAAATCCAATTACAAGATATCCACCCTCTAACTCTAAAAACTTTTCCATTAAATATCTCCTATTTTTTAACAATATTAACAGAATTGTATATCTATATCATTGATACATATCAACACTATATACTAAAAAATAATCTATACTAATACAAAAAAAGGAAACTTATGCGAAAATATCTATTTCCTGCATTAACTCTTGGACTAACTTTTATAGTAATTGTTGCTTTTCAAGTAGCTAAACCTACACCAAAAGCACCCATATACAAAGAGATTAAACAATACTCTCCTTACTATTTAGATAAACGATTTGGTGGATTACAGATTATGAGCAAAATAGATAAAAACTTCAAAGAGAAACCTGATAATATGGAGGTTTTTCATAGATTAGAGTTTTTAGAAAAAGAGTGGGGGAAAAAACATCTACAACTACTCAAAGATAGAGTTATTATAGTAGATGACAACAGAACAGAAGTTACAACCATTCCTATATCAAATTCTAAAGATATAGAGTTTATACATAGCTTTTATGGAGTTTAGAGATGAACTCAACTATTATGGTACTGGTATTTACCATAGTAATGTTAATGTTTACGGCATTTCCTGCTATAAGGATAGTAGAGTTGATAGAGAAGAAAATAGAACTCTCTATTAGAGTTAAAAATATATTGACTATTCTTTTTACGATTATTTTATCATTGGGAGTTGCTCTGTTTTTGGAGTTTTTTTAGTTAAGGTACGATAGTGATAGGAGTGCCATCAAGTACTCTATCCCAAATCTCTTCCATATCATCATTGCTCATGGCGATACACCCCTCTGTCCAATCAGTTAGCATTGGTAACCAATCCCCAAGTGGGGTAATAGACCACATGTTCGGTGTACCATGAATCATAATCATACCTCCTGCACTCATTCCATACTGTTTAGCATAGGCTTCATCTTTTTTATTTGGATAGGAGATATGTATAGATTTATTGTATTTAGGACTTAACTGTCTCCAATCTAATAGATATGTTCCCTCTGGTGTTCTCATATCTCCTTCAAACTCTTTTGCTCCTAGTGGTTCTCTACCTAAAGATATATGATAGCGTCCAGAGACCTCTCCTCCACTATATAGATATAGCATTCTTGTCGATTTTTTTATTATAACCCTATCGGCTAACATTATTGTTTGGGCATAAATAGTTGAGAGAAGAGTAAATGAGAGAAGAAGAAAAACTTTGACCACGGCTATTCCTTAAAGAAGTTTATTAAAAGTTGTTTTTTAACTCTAACATACTCCTGCTGAAGATTTTTTAAATCTTTTGAGTTATCTATCAGATAGGTTGCTAAATTTCGTTTTTTCTCTATATCTATTTGAGAATTAACTCTTTTTTGTGCTTCTATGTTTGTTGAACCATCACGTTTCATTAAACGCTCTAGTTGGGTATCTCGTGGAGTATAGACAACAATTGTTGTATCTATAGGATAACGACCATGATTCTCAAAAAATAGAGGAATATCTATGATATATATCTCTTTTAATCTATCTAGTGCTACAGATTGCCTCTCTATCTCACTAAAAATTAGAGGGTGTAGAAGCTTTTCTAGCTTTATTTTCTCTTTTGGCTTTGAAAATATTAATCCTCCCAAGGCTCTTCTATCTACTCTTGAATCAACAATATATTGTGAACCAAACAGCTCTGCAATTTTCTGATACTGCTTATCCAACATTAAATGAGCAATTTTATCTGCATCAATAATGGAAAATCCATCTTCTAAAAATAGCTTAGCAACACTACTTTTACCTGTTGCAATCCCTCCTGTTAGTACCACTGCATACTCAAATGCCATATAATATCCTTTATAAGTAACACAAAGATAATAAACTATTATTTATTTCTCTTATCACTAAAATTTATTTTTAATATCATCAAAAAAATAGTATAATTTTAGTATTATAATAAAAAAAACTGATACCTTTGTAAGGTATCAGAAAAAAAGGAATTTTATGGCATTCTCTCCTCAAAACCGTGCAGGTACAATGAGTGGTATTATCTTTGTTGCTATCTTTGCAGCTGGTGCAACATTTATAGCTGGATTAGCTCCAGTAAAAGCTTTGGGATTATCTCCTTTGGTTATTGGTATTGTTATGGGTATTTTCTATGCAAATACACTTCACAACAAACTTCCAAGTGAATGGGAGACAGGTATTACCTTTTCAGGTAAAAAGATACTCCGTTTTGCTATCGTTTTTTATGGTTTTAGAATTACTTTCCAACAGATAGCTGAAGTAGGTGTAGAAGGATTCTTGGTATCTCTAATTATGCTCTCTACTACATTTATATTGGGAACATGGCTAGGTTATAAAGTATTTGGAATGGAAAAAGATACTTCAATGCTTACAGCTTCTGGTGCTGCTGTTTGTGGTGCTGCTGCTGTATTGGCAACTGAACCTGTACTCAAAGCAGAAGAGCATAAAACAGCGATTGCTGTATCCATGGTCGTTTTATTTGGTACTATCTCTATGTTCTTATATCCAGTTCTCTATACAACAATTATAGAACATGCTACAGGGTTCTTACATATGACAGCTCGTGAGTTTGGTATCTATGTTGGTGGAACAATTCATGAAGTGGCACAAGTCGTTGCTGTTCCTGCATCTGTACCCAATTCACCTGTAGAGATGGCAAACTCTGCTGTTATTGTCAAGATGACTCGTGTTATTATGATTGCTCCTATGCTTATTGTACTTGGATTATATCTTAGTTATGTAGCCAAAAAAGAGGGTGGAGAGGGTGCAGATGTCAAACTTGTTATACCTTGGTTTGCCGTATACTTTATCGGTGTAGCAGGATTTAACTCATTTCATCTAGTACCTGAAACGATTGTATCGGTTATAAATCAGATAGATACATTCCTTTTGACTATGGCAATGACAGCACTTGGTATGGGAACACGTTTTGCTAAATTCAAAGGATTGGGATTAGCACCTGTATATACAGCTCTTACTATGTTTATTTGGTTGGTTATTGGTGGATTTATTATTACAAAACTTATTTGTAGTATATTTTAAGTATATATAATTATTTATTAAGTTTAATAGAAGTTATTTTCTGTTAAACTCCTCTCATAGTTAAGAGATAGAGATAGGCTAAGTATAGCTACTAGAAATGTCCCTTATAATTCTCCCAATAATATAAATCATTTATTTTATCTATCTTCTTAACTATTAACTTGCTAAAATCTACTCTTACTTTATTATAATAGGAACTGAATATGATTTATAAACTAATACTTTTTAACCTAATACTATTTATCTTTACAGCATGTGGAAAAGATACTAAAGATATAGATAGACACTATCTGAGCTGTCATGAGATAAATAAAAGTATAAATTTGAATAAAGAGACTCTACAGCATATAGATATAGATGCTCCTACTGGATTAAATATTTTAGTCTCAAATAGCCCTAAAAGTAGAAATGAAACTACCTCTTTTGACAAAGATGGTCTCTATACGTTACTAAAAACAGAATATTTATGGGCAGATGAAACACCTAGAACCCTTAATATTACTGATTACAATGAACCTCAACAGTTAATAAATGATGCAAAATACATTAAAGATAGATGGAGTTTTGCTATTACACACAAACAGTATAATAATGCCATCTCTCAAAAATCTATCGGTTTTGGATTTAGATGTCAAGATATAGATAGAGGTTGTCTAGTTACATATGTTCGTATTGATTCGCCTGTAGATAGAATTGATTTAAGACGTGGAGATATTGTATTAAAAATAGATGGGCAAAAAGCAACACAAAAAGCTATCTATACAAAAGGTCAAGAGAAAGGCATTGTTACACTTGATATATTACGTCCTAATAGTAATCAAGAGTGTAGTGGAGAGGTAACCCCTCGTGAATATAACTATAAAGTAGTTGAGTCAAAAACTATTAAAACGACAAATAATGAAGAGGTAGGTTATCTACGTATAGACTCATTTTTAGGCGATAGTAAAATTTTAAAACAGTTAAATAGTGCGTTTGATAAATTTAAAAAAGAGTCGATTCAAAAACTAATTATTGATTTGAGGTACAACGGAGGAGGTTCTGTTGATTTAGCATCTAAACTACTAGATAAGCTGGTTATAGACAAAAGAGGTCAAACACAGTTTACTTTAACATGGAATAAAAATTATAGTAAAAATAATCAACGATATACTTTTGAGAATGCATTTAATGCTTTAGATTTAAAACAGATTATATTTCTAACGACAAAACATACAGCCTCTGCTTCGGAACTAATAATATCAGCTCTGAAAGCCTATCTTCCTGAAGAAAATATCGTTATTATTGGGGATAGAACAGATGGTAAACCTGTAGGAATGGTAGGTCAAAGTGATGGAAGTTATTACTATTTTCTTATAAATTTTTTAGTTAAAAATGCTTTAGGATTTTATGACTATTTTGATGGACTACCTGTAACAAGTGGTTGTAATATAGTAGATGACCCATTCCATGAGATGGGAGATAGAGATGAAGCGATGTTAAAGTCAGCACTTTTATATATAGATAGAGGTAGCTGTCAATAATATGTTATACTTTGATAAATATAAAAAGAGGATTTAAATGAGAATAAATAAATATATCTCCCACAATAGTAAATATTCACGCCGTGAAGCAGATAAGTTAATAGAAGAGGGAAAGGTTACTGTTAATCGTAAGAGAGTCGAAGATTTTGCCTATGATGTTCAAGAGGGAGACCAAGTCTCTATTGGTGGACTGCATGTTACAGAGCGTACTGAACTAACGATGATTGTATTTAATAAGCCAAAAGGTACACTAGTAACACGCAAAGATGATAGAGGACGAACTACTATTTTTCATAAAATGGCAGGTAAATTTAGACACTTTATCCCTATTGGAAGGCTTGATTTTGCATCAGAGGGACTTCTGTTACTTACCGACTCTCCAAAAGTTGCAGAGGTTATGATGAGAAGTAATCTTAACCGTACTTATAATATAAAGATAGATAAACCCTTAAGTTCTGAAATGGAAGAGGCTATGCGTGAGGGGCTTGTGTTGGACGATGCACGAACTGGTGGACATGAAAAATCTAAAATTTATAGTATGGAGTTTGCACCATTTATTAACTATGAACTTCGTGGAGGTTCTAAAAAGTTTACTAAACTTCGTGTCACTATTGCGGAGGGGAAAAACCGTGAACTTCGCCGTTTTTTTGGACATTTTGATGCAAAAATTTTAGACCTTAAACGTGTAGAGTTTGGAGGGATAGAACTAAATAATCTGCCAACAGGAAAAACACGCTACTTTACACGTAGAGAATATGACGATATACATAAATATCTAAAAATGATAAAACAGATAGAAGCACAAGAGGCAAAAGAGGAGCAGGATAGAATCAATGCAGAGCGTATTCGTGAAAAGAGAAAAAATCAAACCGAAGACCAAGCAAGAAGAGAAATTAGTGCCTTAAAAAAACTAGAAAAAGAGATTAAACAGAAAAATTCAAATAGAAATAATCCCAATAAGAAGAGTAGAAAGTTTTAAACTCCCACCACCTTTAGGCGTGGGGAGTATATTATTTAGAGTTCTTTTTATCCCTAGCTGCACGTTTACGAACCACTGGGTCGAGAGATTTTTTACGAATTCTAATAGACTCAGGCGTAATTTCAACAAGCTCATCATCTTCAATCCACTCCATAGCTGATTCAAGTGTAATATCTCTTGGTTTAACCAACTTAATAGCTTCATCAGCTCCTGATGTTCTCATATTAGTTAAAGCTTTACCTTTGAGTGGATTAACATCAAGGTCACCTGGACGTGCAGACTCACCAATAACCATTCCTGAATAGACTTTATCTTGTGGCTTAATAAACATAATACCACGTGCCTGTAAATTAAAGATTGAAAAAGCAACAGCTT
>JALSOO010000241.1 GCA_026986355.1 Campylobacteraceae bacterium
TAGAACCCTTCTTATCCAATCTACCCATTGCATAGTTAGCCCCACAATCATCATGCCAAATCTTAAACTCTGCTCTTGCTCTATAGTGTGATTCATTTGCAGAAAAGACCTCCAACTCATCTACTCCAAAAGGAGATAATAAGCCTAAAACACGCTCTTTTTTTCTCTTTAACTCCTCTTCATAACTCAATTCATACATACTACATGAGCCACATATACCAAAATGTTTACATTCCAAATCTATTACCTTATTTTATATTGAGCGTATTTTAGCTAAAATTAGTCAAAAATTTAATAAGGTATAAAATATGTCAATAAGTATCGTTATTTTATCAGCAGGTAGAGGGAGCAGAATGAAATCTGCTACTCCTAAAGTTCTTCATACTATTTCAGGTAAACCCATGCTCTTTCATGCAATTGATGCAAGTCAAAAAATATCAGATGATATTACTGTGGTACTATACCATCAAGCATCTCGTGTCCAAGAGGCGATAGAATCAGAATATAATAATATCAATTTTCATATACAAGATGTAGAGCAGTTCCCTGGAACGGGTGGAGCGATGAGAGGAGTTAATCCAAAATATAAGAAAACACTTATTTTAAATGGAGATATGCCTCTTATTACTCAAAACTCTCTACAACTACTTACAACTGGAGATGCAGATATAAATATGTCTGTGATTAAACTCTCTAATCCCAATGGGTATGGTCGTGTCTTGATTGAGAATAACAAGGTCAAAGAGATAATTGAACAGAAAGATTGTAATCTCTCTCAACTAAATATAAATAGTGTAAATGCAGGTATCTATTGTGTCGATACAGAGCTTCTAAACCGTTATATTCCCAAACTTTCAAACGATAATGCCCAAGCAGAATATTACTTGACTGATATTATAAAAATGGCAGTAGATGAGGAGAAAACTGTAACTCCTATCTATGTAAAAGAGGAGGAGTTTAAAGGGGTTAACTCCAAATTTGACCTAGCTAATGCAGAGGTCATTATGCAAAATCGTATCAAAAAAGAGTTAATGGAAGAGGGAACAATTATGCGTTTTCCTGAAACTATCTATATTGATTGTAGAGCTACCTTTGAGGGGGAGAATATTTTAGAAAATGGTGTAACCATTTTAGGAGAGTCAAAACTTATCAACGCTCATATCAAAACCAACTCTGTTATAGAAGATTCTATTATAGAAGATTCAGATGTAGGTCCAATGGGAAGGATTAGACCACTATCATATCTAAAAGGTACACATGTAGGAAACTTTGTAGAGGTTAAAAAATCTACATTAAATGGAGTAAAGGCTGGTCATCTATCCTATATCGGAGATGCCTCTATTGATGAGGGGTCAAATATTGGAGCAGGTGTCATTACATGTAACTATGATGGCAAAAAGAAATACAAAACAACCATTGGCAAAAATGTATTTGTAGGAAGTGACTCTCAACTAGTCGCACCTGTAAATATAGAAGATGATGTAATGATAGGTGCTGGAACAACCGTAACCAAAGATGTAAAACAAGGCTCTTTGGCATTAACTCGTACTCCACTAAAGCTTATTCCAAACTTCTTTTACAGATTTTTTGGTAGATAGAGGTGCAAAATGCACCTTATATTACAATTTGATGTAAAATAATTTTATCTTCAGCCTCTTCTATATCAGCATTGCCGTTCATAAATTGTTGTTAAGGATTAACAACAATTTATGAACGGCAATATACATTTTGGGGCATTTAACTCTTTTGTGACAACATTCTCAAAATCTTTAAGCTCTCCAGCTTGTTCTAAATGATGTGCAAAGTTTCCTGCTACACCCAATCCGATAGTCTCTATTAAATTCATGCTAATTCCTAAAAAAATAATTATATAATAATATCAAGTATAATTTAAAGAAATACTATCACTTCATAATTAACTAAGAAAAGTTAAGATAGAATAAATATAAATATAGAATAAATCTATAAGAGCATAGGAGCTAGAAATATGATAAAACAGAAATCTCTGGTGGCAGGTCTACTTTCCCTCTCGTTATTTACTACAACATTAAATGCACTTGAGGTAAATATTACAAAAAATTTACCTTTTGTGGATATTAATATCAATGGTAAAACAATAAGAATTCAACGAATCCAAGACACCACACATAAATTGACAAACTCGTACGCAAAAACTTCTCGACCAACTCCCCCTTTTGGAATACAACCCTATCAACCGATTGAAGGTATCCAAACTGTTTCAGAACTTGATGTAATAGATTTTATAAAAAATAAGGTATCTAAAAACAGAGGTATATTAATAGATGCTAGAATGCCAAAATGGAATAGAGCAGGAACAATTCCTGCTTCTACTAATATTCCCTTTTCTGTGTTAACTCCAAGTAGTAAAACCTCCTATAGAAAGATTATTGAACTACTCGGTGGACAAAAAAAGGGAGAGAAGTGGAATTTTAAACAAGCACAAAATCTTCTAATATTTGATAATGGACCTTGGTGTCAACAAGGCTTACGTGCTATGCAAAATTTAGTTAAAATAGGGTATCCAAAATCTAAAATGCTCTACTATAGAGGTGGTATGCAGTACTGGCAAATTTTGGGTTTGACAACAACTATTCCCAAATAACATAACAAAAAGGAGAAACTATGTTAGATAAAGACCAATACAATCAAGATGAGTATAATGACTATTATAAACAAGAGATAAGAGGTGCAGAGACAAGTGGTATAGAAGAGGAAGAGCCTTCAAAAAAGGGTAAAATTCTAGCAATTCTAAGCTTAATTATTTTAGCTATTGCTGGATATTTTGGATATTCAAGTATGAATAACTCTACAACAGATGAAACACTTGTAGTTAAAAAAGAGATTGAAAAACCTGCTCAAACAGTTCAAACTGTAGAAGAAGAGCCTAAAAAAGTTGAAAAAAGTGTAGTAGTTGCAGAAAAAGAAGTAGTTAAAAAACCTCTAGAGAGTGTTCAATCCGTTACAGAAGAAAAAACAACTACTTCAAAAGATAATAAAGTAGCAGAGGTTGAAAAGAATAGAGAAAAAGCAGTAGGAACAAATGAAAAAATGTCTCCTGAAGAGATTGCTAAAGTTGTCCAGATGGTTATGTCTAAAATGAATAATAAACCAAAAGAGGTAGCTATAAACAGTACAGAAAAAGAGGAATCCAAATCATCGGTAGATACTGAATTAATGTCTGAATTATCAAAAATAAATACTGATTCCATTGATGAGGAGAATGAAAATAAAAAACTAGAAGATGCATTAAACAATATAGATGATGCAACAAAAGATAGTAATATTAAAAACGATAATAAAACTGTAGATACCTATAATAAAGTTAAAGTATCTCAAAACAGTAGTAATAATGATGAATTAAGTAAGCTATCTAGCCAAATTTCAAATTTAATTTCAGATAAAGAGATAGATTCTCAAGGAGAGAAACCTAAAGATGAAAAAATCTATACCGAATCATTAAAAGGAGAGGTAGTTACTCGTAAAAATGAGATGAGAATTATTGTTGTAAGAAAAGGAGATACTTTGGGCAAAATTGCAAAAAGAGCTTATGGGAATATTATGGAGTATAAAAAAATCTACAAAGCAAATCCAGATATTTTAAAACGTCCAGACCGTATCTATATTGGGCAAAAACTTCGTATCCCAAAATAGAAATTAGAAATAACTTCTTTAAACAGAGAATTAAATTTCTCTGTTTAACAAACCCAATCATTAAAGCATTAACATAAAAAAGGTTACACTATGAAAAAATTACTAATACTACCATTTTTAGCATCATTAGTATATGCAGAAGATAATACATTAGTGAAAATAACAGATACTATTCCATATGCCTATACTATAGATTCTGGAAAGAAAGTTAAAATTGAGAGGATTCAAGATACCTCAAATCGATTAACAGATGATTATACAAAAACATCACGACCATGTCCACCATTTTGTATACAACCGACCAAAGTCCATCCAGATATTAAAAATATTGAAGAATTAGAGATACTTCAATTTATGAAAGATAAAGTTACAACCAACAAAGGTGTAATTATTGATGCACGTCTTAAAAGCTGGTTTGAGCTAGAGACTATTCCTTCGGCAATCAATATTCCTTTTCCTGTAATGCTCGATGCTGATAAAAAAAAGGCTGAAATGATTTTTAAAATATTAGGAATGAGAGTTGAAGCAGATGGAACATGGAATTTTGATAATGCCAAAGAGTTAGTAGTATTTTGTAATGGAGTATGGTGTGGACAATCTGCACACTTTGTAAAAGGATTATTGAAATATAACTATCCTACATCAAAAGTTAGATACTATCGTTCAGGATTTCAAGGTTGGAAACTACTAGGTCTAACAACTGTTGTGCATAAAGAGATTAAAAAATAGTAGAGATAAGCCTAAACTTATCTCTCATGAATTAGAAGATTACTCTACTTCTGCATCAATAATATCATCATCTTTTGCTTTTTTAGCAGGTTCAGCTTTATTATCCCCTTGCTCTTTTGCATAGACAGCTTCTGCCAATTTATGAGACTTTTCAGTTAATAGTTTAACCTTCTCTTCAATCTGCTCTTTTGTTGCAGACTCATCTTTGAGAATAGCTTCAACATCAGCAATAGCTTTTTCAATTCCTGCTTTCTCTGTAGCATCAAAATTTTCACCTAAATCATTTAATGATTTTTTAGTTTGATGAACTAGTGCATCTGCTTGGTTTCTAGTATCAACTAATGCTTTTCTCTTCTCATCTTCAGCCTTATTTGCCTCTGCATCTTGAACCATTTTTTCAATCTCTTCATCTGAAAGTCCTGACGAACCAGTGATTTTAATCTCTTGAGATTTACCTGTTCCTTTATCTTGTGCAGAGACTGTTAAGATACCATTAGCATCAATATCAAAGGTTACTTCAATCTGTGGAACACCTCTTGGAGCTGCTGGAATATCTCTAAGTTCAAACATACCCAATGATTTATTATCTTTAGCAAACTCTCTTTCACCTTGAAGTACATGGATACTAACAGCTGGTTGATTATCTTCTGCTGTTGAGAAGACTTGTGACTTTTTAGCAGGAATAGTTGTTCCCTTTTCAATAACTTTAGTTGTAACTCCACCTAATGTCTCAATCCCAAGACTAAGTGGTGTAACATCAAGTAGAAGAACATCTTTTACATCTCCTTTAAGAACACCACCTTGGATAGCAGCACCAAGAGCAACAACCTCATCTGGATTTACAGATTTATTAAGCTCTTTTCCAAAGAATTTTTGAACCTCTTCTTGAACCAATGGAACACGTGTAGAACCACCAACCATTACTACTTCATTGATTTCAGAAGTAGAGACATCTGCATCTTTAAGAACAGATTTAATTGTTTTAATAGTACTTGCTACTAAATCATCAATCAAAGACTCAAATTTTGCTCGTGTAATCTTCTGTACAAGGTGTTTTGGTCCAGATGCATCTGCTGTAATAAATGGTAGATTAATCTCTGTCTCTGTTGAGCTTGAAAGCTCTTTTTTTGCATTTTCAGCAGCATCTTTAACTCTTTGAAGAGCCATAACATCAGCTTTTATATCTACACCTGTCTGATTTTTGAACTCATTAGCAACATAATCAATTACTCTGTTATCAAAATCATCTCCACCAAGGAAAGCATCTCCACCTGTTGCCATAACCTCTACAACATTATCTCCAGTTTCAAGTACAGTAACATCAAATGTACCACCACCAAGGTCATATACAACAATCTGCTCAGACTCTTTTTTATCAAGTCCATATGCCAATGCAGCTGATGTTGGTTCATTGATAATTCTTAGAACATTTAATCCTGCAATAGTACCAGCCTCTTTTGTCGCTTTTCTCTGTGCATCATTAAAGTAAGCAGGTACAGTAATAACAGCATCTGTTACGCTCTCCCCAAGATACGCTTCTGCATCCTCTTTTAATTTCATAAGAATTTTAGATGAAATCTCTTGAGGTGTATAGGTTTTATCAGCTACTTCAATCGCACATGCACCATTTCTATTGATGATATGATAAGGAAGTCTCTCTTTTGCCTCTTGTGCATGTTCTTCATCAAACATAAGCCCCATAACTCTTTTGATAGAGTAGATAGTCTTCTCTGGGTTTGTAACAGCTTGTCTTTTTGCAGACTCTCCTACTAATACTTCACCTTTATCTGTAAATGCTACAATTGAAGGAGTTGTATTTTTACCCTCTTTATTTGCAATAATCTTTGCTTCACCATTCTCAAATACACTCATTGCAGAGTTTGTTGTTCCTAAGTCAATTCCTAAAACTTTACTCATTATAATCCTTTATTTAAACTTAATTTTTATTGTCGTATTGTATATTATTTAATAAATTTAAAATGCTACTTTAGTTGCATTTATCTTAACTTTTTGTCTATTTTGCCGTTGACACCATAGCAGGACGTAAAAGTCTATCTTTAATGGTATAACCTTTTTGAAGTACTTGAACAATATCTCCTGCTTCATGTTCATCACTCTCTACTTGCATAATAGCTTGATGTATATCAGGATTCATCTCTCCTATTGTCTCTACAACTTTTATATGGTTCTTTTCAAGTACCTTGATAAGTTGTGTATAGGTTAAATCTAACCCCTCTTTAATCTTGTCAAGTACATCTGATGAACCCTCTTCACTATTAGTAGTTTCAATAGTTGCTAAGGCACTATCAAAAGAGTCTACAACTGACAATATATCATTAGCAAAGCTCTCATTGGCATACGATACAGCCGTTGCTTTATCTTTTGCCAATAACTTTTTAGAATTTTCAAAACTTGCATGAGTTCGTAGATACTTATCTTCACACTCTGCAAGTGCATCTCTAAGTTGAGTCAGTTCACTCTCTTCTACTTTATTATCAGTAGTTTCCTTTGCCTCTTCAACATCAGGAGTATCAACAACCTCAGCTTCTATAGATTTTTCATTCTCTTTACTCATTATAGATACTGCTCCTCTTTAATTATTTAATAATCTTATATTTTAAAAGATTTGAAGGATTATACATCATTGAGTCTATTTTGTCAAGGTTGAGTTTATATTTTACAAGAAGAATACTTTAGTCGTATAGACTAAAGTAGAGATAGAGTAGAATTTGAAATTAGTTTCTAATTCCCATCTCAGCTTTGATAGTTGCCCATCTTTTAAGGTCTACTTTTTTCAAGTATCTCATCAATCTTCGTCTCTGTCCAACAAGTTTAAGTAATCCTAGTCTTGAAGAGTGGTCTTTTTTATTTGTTTTAAGATGCTCTGTTAAGTACTTAATTCTATATGTAATTAATGCAACTTGAATCTCTGTAGAACCTGTATCGTTCTCACCTCTTGAATATTTAGCAATGATTTCTTGTTTCTTCGCCGTATCTAAAGCCATAATGACCTCCTGATTGGTAGTTTAATTTTTCACATAATCTAATTATATGAAATTGAGATGACATTCTATCACTTCTTTTTTAAAAAAAGGTTACAAAGTCTATTTAATCTAATTTAGAGTAAAATAGTCCGAATTAGAATTGAATAGATTATAAGGAGACTACAAATACAATGTTATTAACCCGTGCTAGTGAATATGCCCTACTATCTCTAAACATAATAAAGAATGCAGATAAACCAAAAGGTGCAGAGCAACTCTCTATAGAGCTATCTATACCCAAAAGCTTTCTTGCCAAAATCCTACAAAGTCTTGCAAAAGCAGATATATTAGAGTCCAAAAAAGGTGCTCATGGTGGATTTGTTATGATAAAAAAAAGTAGTGAAATATCTATTGCTCAAATTATTATTGCAGCAGAGGGAAAAACACCTGCTGTTTTTGATTGTACTCAATATAGTACAACTTGCCCTAACGGGTCTATAGGAATGTGTTCAATATCTCCATTTTTAGTTAACTTTCAAACTAAAATAGATACATTTCTACACGAACTTACATTAGAGGATATTTTTACTACATGAACATATACCACCTTTCCCATATAGACCTTGATGGCTACGGCTGTCAATACCTAACTCAAAAATGCTTCTCTAATGAAAAAAAGAGCAAAATAGAATCCTACAATGCCAATTATGGTCCTGAAGTAAAAGCACGATTAGAAGAGATTATTAATTCTATTAAGCGTGAAAAATTTCTAGGAAAAAGAGATATTGAACATATTATATTGATAACAGATTTAAATCTTACTACAAAAGAGGCACGATGGCTAGAGAGTGAAGCGATGGAGGTAGATGCAAAAATCCAACTGCTAGACCATCATAGTTCAGGAGAAAAGACAGCCCAACAGTATATATGGTATAACCTTGATATCACAAAATCTGCTACACTAATTACCTATAATTGGCTACAAAAACATTATGCTTTTGACAAAGAAAATAGATATGCTCAAATTGTCAAAGCTATTAATGCCATTGATATTTGGGTAAGTAATGATGAACTATTTGAGTTTGGAAAAGTAGGTCTAGGAATGATTTCAGGTGCAAGAGAGATAAATCGTACACTATTTCCTGCCCAAGATAGAGCCTTGAAGCTTTCACTTATTGATGCTATGAAAAATCATATTGGAAAAGATAACGCTCATATAGAACTAGATAATAATCTACATCAAATTAAAAAAGCATTTTTTAAACAAGCTGAAGATAATACAAAAGACAACTTAGTAGCACTCTATGTTACACAACTCCTAACAAACGATAAAAAACGTCTAATCATAGAGTATCGTGGTGCAAAGGGAATTCTAGGTTACAACTTAGGCAATACCTCTATTTTAGGTAATACTTTTTTATTAGAAAACCCTGATTTTGACTTCTATATGGATATAAACTATAGAGGAAACTTCTCCTTGCGTTCAAATAACAAAATAGATGTATCTAAAATGGCATCAGAGATAGGAAATGGTGGAGGACACCCAAATGCTAGTGGTGGAAAGATAAAAGAGTATAGAGATTCATTTATCTATTCAGAGGTCAAAGCTTTTGTCCAAGAGTATATTGATGAAAAAACTAAATAGAATTTCTAAACAGATATAAACATAAATTTCGGTAAAGTTAGGGGTTACATTAACAAAACTAAAGGAAACAAATGGACATTAATTTAACACCTGAAGCCCTATTGTCACAATTAGGATATACAAAAACAGAACAATCAATTAGACAGATGGAAAAAACAATAAGTAATACAAACGGATTTAATAAATTTTCTAAACACATGTTATCTCTACATGACCAACTTGCACATCTCAAGGGATTCATTGCACTCTCTAACTCCAAAGATGTATTTAAAATTAAACGCAGTGAAGAGGTATCAAAAGAGATTGATGAAGAGTTTACCAACCTTGTAGAGGGTTGGGCAAACAAATATAAAATAGAACTTCAAAAAGTAGCAAAAAAACCAACCTATTACATTATCGGTCAATAGTAGATGCCACTTAGTTCTCTAAATCAAGAGCAGTTAAGTGCTGCAACTGCACCTATGGGTAATAATCTAATTATTGCTTCAGCAGGTACAGGAAAAACATCTACTATTGTAGGTAGAATTGGTCAACTCCTCCATAATGGAGTTGACCCTTCTAAGATATTACTACTAACCTTTACCAATAAAGCCGCAGGGGAGATGTTGGCAAGGGTTGGGCGATATTTTGACTCCTCTATAGTCAAACGAATAGAATCAGGAACATTTCATGCCGTTAGCTACAGATGGCTAAAAGAGATAAACAGTAATATAACGCTAAAACAACCCAATGAACTAAAGACTCTTTTTCGTTCAGTATATGAAAAAAGACATATATCACGACTAAATCTCGATACAGATGCTTTTTCTGCAACCTACCTCTATGAGCAGTACTCCTTGTATCAAAATGCCTCTTTAGATGGTTTTGATGTTTGGTTTTTAGAAAAATACCCAGAACATCGCTCACTTATAGATATATATATGAATATTATAGATGAGTTTGAAGAGACAAAAGAGAAGTATGCCTTTGTCTCTTTTAATGATTTACTATTAAAAATGAGAGAACATCTACTTGAAAATGGACGAGATTTAGATGAGGTATTGGTAGATGAGTATCAAGATACCAATACATTACAAAGTGCATTAATAGACTCTATGAGTCCAAAATCACTCTTTTGTGTCGGCGATTATGACCAAAGTATATACGCTTTTAATGGAGCAAATATTCAAAATATTGCTACATTTAGACAACGGTATAAAAATGCAGATGTCTTTACTTTGGATAAAAATTATCGCTCCTCCTCAAGTATCTTATCATTGGCAAATAGAGTTATAGAGAGAAATGAACGCATCTATCCCAAAAAGCTAGTTGTAACCAAAACAGGAAAAAATCAACCACCAAAACTACTACGTTATAATGAGCTTTTTGACCAATATCAATCCATAGCACGAACTATTAAGCAGACATATACCCCAATTAATGATATAGCTGTTATCTTTAGAAATAATGCCTCTGCTGATGGGATAGAAGCTAGTCTAAGAGAGCTAGGAATTCCCTCAAAAAGAAAAGGTGGCAATAGCTTTTTTGAAGCTAAAGAGGTTAAATTCCTACTTGATATTTGTGCATTGATTATCAATCCAAAAGATATGATGGCATTTATCCATATCTTTGAGTATGGAAAAGGAATCGGTTCAACTCTTGCAAAAGAGATGTTTGAGTGTTTTATCCACTTTGGAGAGGGAAATCTATTTGTAGGTTTGATGTACCCAAAAATCTTTACACTACCCAAACTCAATCCCAATAAAAATCTACAACTTGGACTCTTTGATGATGATGCAGAGATAGGTTCAGTTACACGTTTCGCACATATGAATATCAGTGATAGAGTTCGTTCTAATCCTATTTTGAAACACCCAAAACTTACAGGCGAGGGGTTGGAGTTTTTTGTAAAATTTCATGAGTTTATACAAACTATTAGTAATGTCAAACAACCCAAAACCCTATTAATAAAACTTATTGCATCACCTCTATACCAATATGTGGTCAATATATTAGCTACTCAACGAGGAAAACTAAAATCTGGAGAGATAGATGAAGAGAAAAAAGCATTAGCCAAAGAGAGAATCACAAGAAAAGCGAGACTTTTAAGTGATTTAGCATCTCACTACAAAGAGACTAGACTTTTTGTAAATGCTATGGTTTTAGGTGGAAGCGAACTAAGCGAAGGAGATGGAGTCAATCTACTAAGTATTCATGCTTCAAAAGGATTAGAGTTTACAGAGGTATATGTCATAGACCTAATGGACGGACGTTTTCCAAATACAAAACTGATGGGCAAAGGTGGAAGCTTAGAAGAGGAGAGACGACTATTTTATGTAGCTGTAACAAGAGCAAAAGAGAGACTATATCTCTCTTATAGTAAATATGATAAAGTTAAAAAGTTGGATTTTAAACCCTCTCCATTTTTAGTAGAAGCAGGATTAATTAAGAGTTAGCTCTCTCTTATTAATCCTAATATTGCATCATAAGCTGTATCTATCATCTTGTCAATCTGCTCATAAGTAATAATATAGGGAGGCATAAAATAGACAATATGACCTAAAGGACGTAATAATACACCATTATCAAGACCATATTGATATACCTTTAGACCGATACGCTCTTCTGGTCTATAACCTTGGAGTTCAATGGCTGTTATCATTCCTGTCTGTCGAACCTCTTTTACATTAGGTAGAGATTTAAACTTCTCTATTTTTTCAAGAATATAGAGAGATTTTTTTCTATTCTCTCCAAGTACATCAGAGGCTTCAAAAAGCTCTAATGTTGCCAAACCAGCAGAACATGCCAAAGGGTTTCCTGTATAGGAGTGTGAATGCAAAAAGGCTTTGTACTCTCCATAATCACAATAGAAAGCATTGTAAACCTCATCGGTTGTCATAACCACAGCCAAAGGTAGATACCCTCCTGTTAACCCCTTGGATAGCGTCATAAAATCAGGAGTTACATCTGCTTGTTCACAAGCAAACATCGTTCCAGTCCTACCAAAACCTACCATAATCTCATCAGCAATTAGATGTACTCCATATCTTTCACATACCTTTTTGGCTAATGAGATATAGATAGGATTATACATATGCATATATCCTGCACCTTGTACTAAAGGCTCTATAATAAATGCCGATATTTCAGCTCCTCTCTCTTCTAAAATCTTCTCTAACTCCACAATCGCTTCTATTGCACTCTGCTCTGTTTGGTCTATAGGGACAGGTGTCTGAATACAAGAGATTAATAGTGGAGCATAAGTATCTTTGTAGAGTTCTACATCTCCTACACTTAATGCACCTATAGTTTCGCCATGATAAGAGTTTGATAGAGATAAAAATAGAGGTCTATTCTCTCCACAATTTTTATGATAATGGAAACTCATTTTTAACGCTACCTCAACAGCAGATGAACCGTTATCAGCAAAAAAGAGTTTATCTAACCCTTTAGGAGTAATATCTACTAATCTTTTGGACAACTCAACTGCTGGTTTATGGGTAAATCCTGCTAGAAGCACATGCTCTAAAGTATCAAGTTGCTCTTTAATCTTGGTAGAGATATAGGGATTTACATGCCCAAAGATATTGACCCACCATGATGAGATAGCATCAATATAGGCTTTATCCTCAAAATCATAAAGATAGACACCCTCCCCTCTTTTAATGGGAATGAGTGGTAAAGTCTCATGGTCTTTCATCTGTGTACATGGATGCCAAATATGTGCTAAATCCTCTGTTACTATCTCTAAATTCCTATTTTTCATTGTCTCTTTCCATTTTTAAAAGGAATATACTATGAATAAAGTAATTTTTTCATTAATAATTAATCACAACTAGACTAAAATTATATAAATTTTACATTAAGGCAATAATACAATGATAAGTTGGATGCAAAAGAACAACAAATTTTTAATAATAACTATATGGGTAGCAACTATTTCATTTATCTTTACTGGGGCAACAGCTGGATTTTCCTTTGGAATACGAAGTAATAGTATAGGTAAAGTTGGAGATATTGAATTAAAACGTGATATATTCTCTATGGACTATAACAACTTATTTAATAGATACAATCAGATGATGCAGGGAAAGTTTGATAAAGAACAAGCAAAAAAGATGGGACTTGAACAACAAGTTTTAAACAATATGGCAACCCAAGCCAAAATACTAAATCTAGCAAAAGATTTTGGAATCATTGTAACCGATAAAGAGGCAGGAGAGAAATTGACAGCTATTCCAGCTTTTCAGACAAATGGAGTTTTTGATAGAAAAGTATACGACACATTTATACAAAACAGTCCTTTCCAACAAGATACATTTGAAGAGAGCTTTAAAAATCAACTCATTATTGAAAAGACAATAAAACTACTAAGTGTAAAAGGGTTAAATCCTGAATATAACGCATTCAAACTTGCTTTTGAAATAGCTGATAAAATAAAATATTCTATTCTTAGCGATAAAGATGTCAATGTTACGATAGATGAAACAAAACTAAAAGAGTTTTGGGAGACAAGAAAAGAGCAGTATAAAACTCCAAAAAAATATACATTAGATATTCAATGGACAGATACAAAAGATATTAATGTAACCCAAAAAGAGATTAATGATTTCTATACCAAAAACAAATTTAACTATACAGATAAAGATGGGAAAATATTACCTTTAAAAGATGTAAAAGATTTTATAATTGATGATGTAAAGGTCAAACTAGCACACAAACCTGCCTATAAACGCTATTTAGAATTCAAAAAAGGAAAACTTCCTAAGACAGAAACAGTAAAATTAGATATAAATGACCCTAGATTATCAAAAGAGTTATGGAGTGAAATAACTACTCATACAGCAGATGATTTTATTAAGCCAAAAGCTATAAAAAATAGATATGCTACAGTAAAAATTGTATCAATAGTAGAGCCTGTAACTAAAAAATTTCAAGAAGTCAAAGAGCTTATCACTCCTCTATACCAAAAAGAGGTTAAAAAAGAGGCATTATCTGCTTTAGCTGAAAAAAAATTATCAAATATTGATAATGAAGATACAAATGTGTCAACTTTTCTCACTCTAGATAACGTAGAAGCACAAAATATTGGTTTAAATAAACAAGAAACTGTTGGTTTTATATCAAAACTCTTTACTTCTGAACAAGAAAAAGGTATCATACCTATAGGAAGTAAAGTAATAGTTTACAAAATTGTTGAACAAAAATTGATTACGCTTGATAATAATCGTACTAATGAACTCTATAAAAATACCGATAAAGTAAAGGAACAGAGTTTACAAACAAGCTTAATTAAGAAATTAGACAAAATGTATCCTACTGAATTTTACAAATAATTTTTAAAAAATAAAAAACAGTATTAAGGATTGCAAATTGAATAACCCTATCCTAGCCATAGACATCGGCTCTACTAAAGTATGTGCTATCATCGGAAAAATAAACAATGGTATTATTGAAATTAGTGGACATGGTCTAACTAAATCCCAAGGCATAAAAAAGGGTACCATTACCAATATAGAGTTAGCATCAAAAGCGATTAAAAAGGCTGTTGATGATGCCAAACGTGTAGCAGGTATTAATCTCACTAGAGCAACCATCTCTATATCAGGTGCCTATACCAAAAGTGTAAACTCTACAGGAGTAGTCAATATTCCAAATCAAGAGATTTCACTAACTGAGATTAATCGTGTCATGCAGACAGCACTCTATAATGCAAATATTCCAAATGAGTTTGAAGTACTTCATGTATTACCTTATAAATTTAAAATTGATGAACAAGACTTCATAGAAGACCCAAATGGAATGAATGCTAATCGAATGGAAGTCGATACCCATATTATAATGACAGCTCGTTCAAATATTGGTAACCTTAAAAAAGCAGTACATGCATCAGGAATAGAGATAGATAAAGTTGTTCTAAGTGGATATGCTTCTGCATTGGCTGTAATATCAGATAATGACAAGGCACGAGGTATTGCCGTCATGGATTTAGGTGGTCACACTTCAAATCTTATTATTCATGTAGGGAATTCAATTCAATATAACGACTTTTTATCTGTTGGTTCTAACCATATTACCAATGATTTATCTATTGCCCTACATACTCCTCTTGATTCTGCTGAACAACTAAAAATCGCACACGGAAGTCTATTGACCAATAATGGGGGAGAGGTAGACTTACCCATTATTGGAGATGAACTAAATGTCAATAGTGTCTCATTGGATGTTGTGCATAATATTATCTACTCTCGTATGGAAGAGGCTCTTAGTATTTTAGCTAATTCATTAGAAAGAAGTGGATTAGTAGAACAGATTGGAGCAGGAATTATACTCACTGGTGGAATGACAAAAATAGAGGGTACAAGAGAGTTAGCACAAGCACTTATGCCAAATATACCTGTACGAATTGGACACCCCGAAAATGCAACAACAGTTGCTGATAATTTAAATGCATCGGAGTTTTCAACAGCAATAGGCTTAATCTACCATGAGACAGGAAAACATACCGAATATGAACTAGAAGGAGATAAAAATATGCTTCATTCTAAAGATTATCACGAATCAGAGTCGTTACAAGATATTACAATGAATAATATCATGAAACCCAAAATAGCAGTATCAACCCCATCATTCTCAGATGAGAAAGAGAGCAGTCATAATGATTTATTTAAAGATTTAAGTCATGAACCCAAAAAAGACCCGAACAACCCTTTGCAAAATTTTATGCAATGGGCATCAAAAATATTTTAAGAAAAAAGAAGGAGGAAAAGTAAAACAATGGAAGAATTTTATAATATAACAGAATCATCCGCTGGAGTAAACGGTGCAAAAATCAAAGCAATTGGTGTTGGTGGTGGTGGTGGAAACATGATTAATCACATGATAAGAGAAGGTATATCAGGTATCGACCTTATCGTCGCAAATACTGATGCACAAGCATTAGATGCATCAATTGCTCCCTATAAAATACAGTTAGGTATCGAAGTAACTAAAGGTCTTGGAGCAGGAATGAAACCTGCAGTAGGTAGAGAAGCAGCCGAAGAGAGTTTTGATACCATAAAAACCATGCTTGATGGAGCAGACTTAGTATTTATCTCTGCTGGTCTTGGTGGTGGTACAGGTACAGGTGCTGCACCAATTATCGCACAAGCAGCAAAAGAGGTTAATGCTCTAACAGTAGCTATTGTTACAAGTCCTTTTGCATTTGAAGGTCGAAAAAGAAAACGTTTAGCAAAAGAGGGACTTGAACGATTAAAAGAGGAGAGTGACTCAATTATCGTTGTACCAAATGAAAGGTTACTCTCTATTGTAGAAAAAAATTTAGGAATGAGAGAGAGTTTTAGACTAGTAGACTCTGTTCTATCTCAAGCTGTTGGTGGTATCTCTAACGTGATTTTATCACATGGAGCAAATGATATTAACCTTGACTTTGCCGATGTAAAAACAGTTATGAGTCACAGAGGTTTAGCTCTAATGGGTGTAGGAGAGTCCAAAGGTGATTCAGCAGCCTATGATGCAGCCAAAACAGCTATTGAGTCACCACTACTTGATAACTTGTCTATTGATGGTGCTATGGGAATACTTGTTCATTTCCATATCCACCCTGACTATCCACTAACTGAAATTGCAGAAGCAATGGATATAGTTGAAGAGAATGCAGATGAAGATGCAAGTATTATTTTTGGTACAACTACTTCTGAAAATATTCCATTAGATGAGGTTAAATTAACTATTATTGCAACAGGATTTGAAGACCCTTCCGATATAGAAGTAAAATCAGCAACAGCAAAAACAGCTCCAGAGACAAAAAAAGTGGCAGAGGTACAAGAGACAACACGAGGATTAATACGAAAACCGACACAAAGAACTTTTTTAAACAATGGTAGTACAAAAGTAGTGGGAGGGGGTTATGAGAGTGAAGATTATCTCGATACTCCAACATGGCTTAGAAAAAAAATGGATTAGATGATAAAAATGTTAAAATTACTCCTATTACTTCTACTTTTACTACCCTACTCACTTCTTGCTGATGGACATATCTTTGTCTATCATCGTTTTGATGATAATCGCTATCCAACTACAAATATCTCAACTAAAAAACTTAGACAAGAGTTTAATTATCTAAAAAAACATAATTATAAAGTTGTTCGGATTATTGATATAGTTAATAAAATTAGAGCCAATGAGAAAGTTCCCGATAAATGGGTTGCTTTTAGTATTGATGATGGATTTAAAAGCTTTTATACTCATGGTCTCTCTGTTTTTAGAGAGTTCCACTATCCCTTTACACTCTTTATCGCTGTAAAATATACTGAAAAAAATTACAAAGATTATGTATCTTGGAAACAACTTAAAAAAATTGCTCAATATGGTTCAATTGAGTTCCACTCTTATGGACATGGACACTTTGGAGAGATGAGTAATAAACAGATTAAAGAGGATATGGATAGAGGATTGGCTTTGATGAAAAAACATCTAAACTATGAACCTAATCTTTTTGTCTATCCTTATGGAGAGTATGATTCTCGTGTAAAAAAAGTCTTAGAACCTTATAATTTTAAAGCAGTATTTAACCAAAATATTGGAGCTATACATGGTGGAACATGTTCTAATGTATATGATATTGACCGTTCTGCTGTTGTTGGTAGTAATGCTAAAGATTTTAAACTATATCTTGCATTCAAAGAGCTATGTGGTGTAACCTTTAGAAGACCATTGAGCTATCCAAAAGATAAAATTATCAGAACTATTGAGATAGATTTAGCTGATAAAAGTATCAAAAAAGCTTCTGTTTTTCTATCTAATTCAGGTGGTTGGCACAATGTAAACGTCCATAATGGAAAGATTATCTATCATGCCAATAAAAAGATGAAACGAAATCGTATTAAAATTGGTGTAAAAGTAAGAAATAAAATTAAGCTAATGGTTTTATCAAAATAGATATAATTATCTCATATTAACTATTACTAGGAGAATTTATGAACAAAAAACTTTATGCTTTAGCACTTACACCTATTATATTTATAGCTTGTGCTAATGAAGCAAAACAGACAGAGGTTATAGAACAACCAGCAGTTACATCACAAAAAGCAATACCTACACAAGAGGTAGCTGTAGTAGCACCAAAAACTGTTACAACACCTACAAAAAGTCAAGCATCTGTTACATTTATAGAGAATAAAAAGATTCTTGAAAAAGGAATGATGCACATTGATACCTTTATGGGTTCTATGCAACCGACACTAAAAGGTCTATTAGCACAAGATAGCACTCATGTAACAGCAATGGGTGCATGTTCTTCTATGGCACAAAGTATGATTGCAGAGTATAATCAACAAATTAGTGGTGTCAAATTGAGAAGAACAGCTCTTAGATACAGAAACCCTAAAAATAAACCAGATAAAACTGACCGTATGGTAATGGACGAATTTGTAGCTAAAAATAGTTTTAAGCCACTCGTTGTCGATACAGGAGACCAATATCGTGTCTATAAACCACTAAAAGTGAAACAGTCTTGTCTGATTTGTCATGGTGCAATAAATGATATGAGTAAAGATATTGTCAAGATGATTGATAGAACCTATCCAAAAGATAAAGCTACAGGATTTGAACTTGGAGAGTTTAGAGGTGTAGTTGTCGCAGATATGAAAAAATAACATCTTTTAAGCTATAATACTCCTAAAAAATTTGGGAGTATTATAGATGAATGATGTTGTAGAGTGGTTAAAAGAGAATGGAAATCTAAAAATTATAGATGAGCCATTAGATGTAGAACTAGAGATACCCCACGTTGCATATATAGAGGTTAAAACTAATAACTCTCGCCCTATCCTATTTACCAATCCTATCAATAGAAATAAAAAAATCAAATATGATATTCCTGTTTTAATGAATATCTTTGCAAATAAAGAGTTGACCCAAAAAATATTTGGTAAGCACCCTGATAGTATCGCTAAAGGAATAGATAAACTTCTAAAATTAAAACCTCCAAAAGGGTTTATAGAGAAGCTAAAGATGATTCCAGAGCTATTTGCTCTAAAAAATGTATTTCCTAAACGTCTAAAATCTACAGGAGAGTGCCAAGAGGTAATTGTATGTAAAAAGGATATTGACCTAGATAGACTACCTATATTAAAAACATGGGAAGAAGATGGAGGGGCATTTATAACGATGGGTCAAGTCTACACCCAAAGCCTAGATGGGAATATGCAAAATGTGGGTATGTATAGACTGCAACAGTATGATAAAAATCACTTGGGAATGCATTGGCAGATTCATAAAGATGCTTCACACTTCTTTGACCAATACCAAAGAGCAGGTAAAAAGATGCCTGTAACAGTAGCCATTGGTGGAGACCCTCTCTATATTTGGTGTGGACAAGCACCCATGCCTCATGGAATGTTTGAGATGTTACTCTATGGTTTTGTACGTGGTAAAAATGCACAACTGGTTAAATCTATTACTAATGATATTTATATACCAAAAGATGTAGATATAGTTATCGAAGGATTTGTAGACCCTACCAAGATGCAAATAGAAGGACCTTTTGGAGACCATACAGGCTACTACACACTAAAAGAGCCATACCCTGTAATGGAAGTAGAGACGATAACTATGAAAAAAAATCCCATACTTCAAGCTACTGTTGTAGGAAAACCACCACTAGAAGACAAATATATGGGTTGGGCAACAGAACGTATATTTTTGCCTATGCTAAAACCAATGGCTCCAGACCTCATCGACTACTATATGCCTGAAAATGGTGTCTTTCATAATCTCATACTTGGAAAGATGAAAACCCTATACAAAGGTCATGCACAGCAGTTTATGCACGCATTCTGGGGAGTAGGACAGATGAGTTTTGTCAAACATGCTATTTTTGTAAATGAAGATGCACCTAAATTAGAAGATGATATTGCTATTACAAAATATATATTAAATCGTCTTGAGCCTAATAAGATTTTGATTACCCACGGAATTATAGATGCTCTTGACCATACAGCCAATGAGAGTTTAGTAGGTGGGAAACTTGGTATTGATGCTACTGACAAAGAGATAGAGTTTGGTATAGAAACCCCTATCCATGATATAGACCTACTAGAGAAGATGCAAGAGATTGATGGCAATATCTTAGAGCTAAAACAGTACTTTACAGATACTAAAAATCCTATATGTCTAATTACGGTAAACAAAATTCAATCTATGCAAAACATTATAGCAAAATTAAAAATCCTAAAAGAGCATATCAAACTATTAGTGATAGTAGATAAAAAAGATAATGATATCAATAACCCCTATATGCTACTCTGGCGTGTGGTTAATAATATTGATGCACAAAGAGATATAGTACTAGAACCCTTTATAGCAATAGATGGAACAAACAAATCAGAAGTTGATGGATTTAAGCGAGAGTGGCCAAAAGATACCCACTGTACAAAAGAGGTACTTGATAGTTTACAAAAACGTGGTATAATAGATATAGATAATGAGTTTATCAAGAAGTTTGGGCTTTTGCCATTCTAAAAAAGGAGTATGATGAGAAAAAATATTTTAATTATATTGAGTAGTATATTTTTATTTAGTGGTTGTTCGCCTATGGTCAATAAATATCATATAACCATAGATACCATTACTGCTCCTAATCTAAATGTTACACCTACGACCTATATAGTAAAGGCACTTGGCAAAGATACAGATGAGAATAGTCTACAATTTCAATACCAAGCAAATATACTAAATAAGTTGCTTAGAAAAGAGGGATATAAGAGTGTAGAGAGTATAGTAGAAGCAAAAGAGATAATATATTTTGATTATGGTATAGAAAAAGAGCTAGAGACCCAAGAGCAATATAGTGAACCTGATGTTGGGTTTGGCATCTCTATTGGAAACTCTTATCACCATGGATATAGTCCATTTTGGAGTGAATTTGGATATAGCCACTACACAAGCTATAGAAAAAGAACTATCTACTACAACCGATATATTACCCTACTTGCAAAAGATAAACTAGGAAAAGAGCTTTGGCGTGTAGATGTATCAAGTATAGGAGAGTCAAAAAATCTTAAAGTAATAGTGCCTATTATGATTGAGTCAGCTATTCCATATATTGGAACAAACTCAAATAAACCTATAAAAATAGTAAAAAAATAGTTATAATTAAAGTTAAATTTTTTTGAACTTTATCTACAAAAAATGTGAAGTTATTTTTCATTAATAACTCATTATAAAAAAATCTTTATAAAATATTGTTACTTTAATGCTCATTAAAGTGTTACTAAAGGTTACCCTTGTATAATATAGTTACACTTTGGAAAAGGGAAATTTATTGAACGATATAACACTAATACTACTAGGGGCAGGTTCTGCTTCACGCTTTAACCTGCCCCCTAAAAAACAATGGCTGTGGATTGATACCAAACCACTTTGGTTAAAAGTAGCAGATGATTTTCAAGCTATATATAGCTTTGCAAAGACCATAATAGTATCATCAAAAGATGATATTAAAAGTATGTCAAATTTTGCAGAGTATAATTTTATTCAAGGGGGAGATAGTAGGCAAGAGTCACTCAATAATGCTCTAAAAGTAGTTGATACCCCTTATGTATTGGTTTCAGATATTGCTAGATGTTGTTTGGATAGAGAGATGATAAAACGTGTAATTTCAGCAAAAAAGAACAACGCATGTGTAGTTCCTACTCTGAAAGTTGTAGATACCCTCTATCTTAATGATTCTCCTATAAATAGAGAAGATACAAAAATTATTCAGACACCTCAACTCTCCTATACTCAAACTGTAAAAAAGGCACTATCACAAGATATTGAATTTACAGATGATAGCTCTGCTGTAGCATCAATAGGTGGAGAGATTATCTTTGTAGAGGGTTCTGCTAAAGCCCATAAATTGACAACGGTTGAAGATTTATCTAAACTTAACTGTTTAGATAAGCCATCAGATAGAGCATTAACTGGATTTGGTATAGATATACACCCTTTTGAAGAGGGTAAAAAAATGATGCTTTGTGGCATTGAGATTGAGTCTGATTTTGGATTTAAAGCACATAGCGATGGAGATGTAGCTATTCATGCAGTTATAGATGCACTGTTAGGAGCAGGAGGTCTTGGGGATATTGGAGAGTTTTATCCCGATACATCCGATGAGTACAAAGAGATTGACTCAAAAGAGCTTCTAGCTGATACTCTTAGGAGATTAAAAGATTTTGGGTATGTTATCGGAAATATAGACTTATCCATTATCGCACAAACACCTAGACTATTAAACTATAAAAAAAGAATGAGATTCAAACTTGCATCACTCCTCAATCTCACTCCAAACCTTGTCAATATAAAAGCAACAACGGCTGAAAAACTAGGTTGGATTGGAAGAAAAGAGGGTGTAGCTGTTGAAGCAGTTGCCACACTATACTACTATGATTGGAAAAAACAATGAAAATAACCATAATTGAAAATGAGCTTTATCTAGCTCAAAGCATATCTAGTAAGCTTAGTCTTGCAGGATACGAAACAGAGGTATACTCCTCTATCAAAGAGGCTATGGCTACAAGTACAGGAGATGCGTATCTACTTTCTACCAATCTTCCTGGACAAAACTTCAACTCTCTGATTACCAAGTATAAAGAGAAAATTATTATATTGATGGTTTCATACATCAACAACGATACAGTTGCTGCACCACTCAAACTTGGTGCAAATGATTATATTGTCAAACCATTTATGATAGAGGAGCTAAAGAGGAAGATTGAACACTATAAAGAGTATCAAAACTTAAAAAAGTATAAAAATCTATATAAAGAGTATAATGAGTATCTACTACAAGATATAAAAACAGAGGATGATATAGACAAAATCTCCACACCTCTTGTTGTTTTGACCAATTATATAAAGCTTATTGATAAACTTGCCTTTGAATATGCTAAACTTAAAGATAGAGTTTTAATTTTTGTTCCCTTAAGTTCTAAAGATTGGAAATCAAAACTGGAAAATGCTAATAAAAAGCATATTTTATATATTTCTGATTTGCAAACTTTGAAAAAAGCTGAAAGAGAATATCTATTAAATCAGATAGAAGGTCTTGAGTTTATTATCTCAACCACTTCTGAAGTTGAAACACCCTATAAAACGATTGAAATTAATACCGACAATAAACTTTATGACCAAAATGAGATTTTAACCATTGATGATTATGTTAAATTTATTGTTAATAATTTCCAATATCAGTATCCTGATACCGAACTCTCTAAAAAATTAGGAATCTCAAGAAAAAGTCTATGGGAAAAAAGGAAAAAATATGGCATCTTCAAAAAGAAATAAGCAACTCTATATCGATGCAGAGGCGTTATCGACTCTAGCACTTGTCCAAGAGGGGCTAATTTCGCCTGTAAGTAGATTAATGACACAAGCTGAAGCAATAGAGGTAAGAGAGACAAAAATGTACAAAGGTGTCCCTTTCCCTTTTCCATTTTTATTGACACCAAAAGGTAAGCGAAATGAAGAGTGTATATCAAATTTAGAAAAAGGGGAAGTGGTTGATTTAATCAATGACAATAATCATGTAGGTAGACTAACAGTTGATGAGACCTTTATTGTAGAGGTTGATGAGCGTTTAAAGTGTATATATGGTACGAGTGATAAGTCTCACCCAGGGGTACAAAATACTATCAAGAGAATTGGACGAATAGCTATTTCGGGAGAGTATGAGGTAAAATATCCTCTAATAGCTGGTACAAAACGGATGGTTCAACGAAAGATAGAGGAGCAAAATGCTACAAAAATATCATCATTGGTACTCTCTGCTAGTCCTTTGAATAGAGCGCATGAACGAATGATTCGTCAAGCTATCGAACATTCAGATTTGGTTGTTCTATTTCTATTGAAGCCTTTTAATACAAGTGGATTACGTTATGATATTCGATACAATGCCATGATGACCTTTATTGAAAACTTTATACCTCAAAATAAAGTTATAGTTGTTCCTTTAGAAAACTCCTATATCTTTGCAGGATATAATGAACTTATTTTAGATGCATTGGTAGCTAAAAATTATGGTTGTACTCATCTAATAGTGGGTAATCATCATGCAGGATTAGGACTCTTTTATGACCAAGATAAGTTAAACTCTATTTTTGATGTAGCTGAAAATATGCAGATAAAAGTCAAAACAGCAGAGCAGTATGTCTACTGTAACAAGTGTAGAACCTTAGTTGCTC
>JALSOO010000242.1 GCA_026986355.1 Campylobacteraceae bacterium
TGGAGATTGTATTTTAGATGACAGTACTGTTTCTAATAATGGAGATAGTAAATCTGGGTGTAATATTGAGAGTGATGATGTGGCGTTGAAGTTTATGCCACATCATTTTAATATAGACTCTAGCCTAGCAAATGCTAACCATAATGGGAAAGATTATCTCTATATGAGTGATTTAACACTATCTCAAAAAATGGGTGTTGAGTTAAATAGTACAATTGTGGCACAAGGTGAAGATGGTACACAACTAACAAACTTTACAAAAAGTTGTATAGATAACAGTGTAGAGCTTAATTTAGGGTTACAGTTCTCATTTATCTCTGATGAGGGAGAGTCAAATAATAGTCACTATACTGCACCTAAATCTATACCTAATATGGCAGGAGAGAGAACAACTCTAGTGCCTCAACAGATTGTAGATTTTAATAATGATAACAATAAAACTGTAGAGCATATACAGGATATTAATATTCAAAATAAATTTTTAGATGAGAATAATGGCTCAATAGAGGTAGATATTCTCTATAATATGGAGAAACTCTTTACAAAACCAACCAATCCTATAAAAGTAACCTTTAAATCTTTGGATTTAAACTCTAGTAATTTAGAGGCTAAAATAGAGAATAAAAATAATAAACCATCAGGAAAAGGAGAGATAGATAAACAGAGAATCTACTACTTTGCAAGAGTAGCATCATATAGAAAAAATTATCCACCAACAACTAAAAAAGAGATAAATACCCCTCTATTTGTAGAAATCTTCTGTAAAAAAATAGATGATGAAGATTGGTGTCAGAATACTATGAAAATTAATAATAAAAGCAACAGAAGAGGTTGGTACTTTGCTAAAGACCACAATAGTTCTAGTGGAGAAGGTAGAGTTTTTGAATTAATAAGTGATGATAATAGTACTGTTCGTACAACTCCAGATAGCCCTATTCCTGATTTTATAAATGGTAGAGTAGATAGTATCGTGACAAAATATATCTCTAACAGTGAGTTAAGCGATAAACTAAAAGTTGAAATTGCCATAGACAGTGATGTATGGTTACGATTTAATAAAAAAATCCTTAGTAATGTACCACTTGGAACATCATCATATAGTGTTACCTTTAAAAATCTCTCCTCTACCACAGGTGCAGGAGATACAGGTAACTTAGTAGAGAGTGTTAAAAAAGTTGAGAAGAATGGTAAAATCTCATGGTAGCTAAAAAGAAAAGAGCCATAGCGATGATAGAGCTTATCTTTGCGTTGGTTATTATGGGGATTGTTCTTATGTCTGCCCCAATGCTTATTCAACAATCTGTTAGAAGTGGCAATGTTGCTTTGCAACAAGAGGCAATTGCAGCAGCTGCAGCCCAAACATCTATTGTACTCTCTATGCACTGGGATGAGGCAAATGCAAACCTTCCCGTGGGTACATCTCCTATATTGGATACTAATAGAACAAATTTTGATTTTAATGCCTCAAATCCACCATTAGGATTAGTAGGTGTATCTAGTAGAAACAGTAACAATGGAGGAGTTATATTCTCTCCTTCTACTACTCTAGGAGCTGATTTTACAGATGACAATGATACAAATGAGACAGACTACAGTAAATTTGATGATGTAGATGACTACAACAATCAAAGTTTTGGAGTAGTAGTTTTTAATAATGAGAATACTACAACAGACAAAGGAGACTATGTGGATAAAAATATCTCTATAGCATCAAGTATAAACTATGTAGATGATACAGTAACCTTTAAAAAAAATATGTTAGATAGTGATATTACTGATATAAATGATACTCCATTTGGAGCAGTAAGCAATATAAAATTTATAACTGTTAATTTAACTTCAAACTCAAATATAGAAGAGCTAAATAAAAGTATAACCTTTAAAGCATTCTCATCTAATATTGGAACATTTGTTCCTAATGATAGGGGAGAGTTATGAGAAGAGCATTCTCTTTAATAGAAGTTATTTTTGTATTAGTTATATTGGGTATTGTAGCCTCTATCTCTTCAGAGATTATTGTACAGGTCTATGAGAGCTATATAGTACAAAATGCCCTCTATAAAAGTACAACCAAAACAGAACTAGTAGCAACCCAAATCGTCAATAGATTAACATATGCCATTGAGGGAACAACCGTTGCAAAAGATATAGATAAAAATGGAACAGTTGAGGGGGTTGATTGGATTAAGTTAGAAGATATTCCACCTTATGATAATAACTTTACCACTGTAGAGTGGATAGGTTATGATAACGATAGCTTTAGTGCAGGAGCAACCCCTTATTGGAGTGGAGTTGCTAATTATGAGAGTGCTACACGTAATAGTTTTATCTCTCCTATCTCACAACTCTCTAAAGTAGCTACTATTATGAATAATCTCTCTAATGGTAAAGTAGATTTAACCAACACTAAACCAGCAGGGCTTCTCTTTTTTCAACAAGACAATCAGTATAAAGATGGATTAGAGTATAACCCTCTTTGTATGGGACTGATTGATGATACAAATAGCTCTTGTATTTTCCCTGTAAAAATAGGCTCAACCGATAACAATCTTACCTTTACTAGAACTAATGAGCCAAAAATAGTTACAGAACGCTATAAGTTAGCATGGTCTGCTTATGCCCTAGTTCCTAAAAAACATACTCCTGAAGATGGACTATATGATTTATATTTACACTATAACTACCAACCATGGAATGGAGAAAAATATAACGATACTAATACATCTAAATCACTTTTAATGAAAAATATATCTGTCTTCAAATTCACAGAAAATGGAGGCGTAATCCAATTAAAACTCTGTGCCACAGAAAACATTGGAACAGATTATAATATTAGTTCATGTAAAGAGAAAGCGATTATAAAATGATAAAAGTAAAAAGTAAAAGAGCATTTTCTATGATAACGGCTATCTTTGTCATTATTATTATGGCAACGGTAACTTCACTTGTAATGAATGTAACAGGTAAAACAGTCAAGGCAACAACCCTGCAGTATCAAAAAGAACAAGCCCAACTCTTAGCTAGAAGCTATACAGAATTAGCTATATTATATGTTATTTATAAAGATAGAAGTAGTGATTGTATAGAGACCATTAGTGACCATTTTGGAGCTAGTGGTAATAATGGTTATGATATTAGAATGAATATCTCCTATATTGGGAATGGTACACTTTTAGCTAACTGTAATAACAATATTGATAGCAGTGGAGCTATAGGAAATAGTGCTACATGGATAGACACAACTACAGGATTTGACAAAACCATCTCAATGGTAATCGACACATATATCACCTATAAAGATTTTGATGACCCAAGCGACCGAAATATAACATTTCATCGAAGAACTTTACAAAAACTTTAATATATAAAATTAATTTTCAGTATCATTTACTATTTATTTACCTATATTGGGTATAATACAGATACAAAACATTTACACTAATAAGGTGTGATATGTTGTTTGTAAAAAATATAAAAGGACGCATTATGAGTAAAAATATAGTGGGAAGACGTTTTGACCTATCAGATTCTATTAGAGAGCATATCTCTGAAAGTATTGATGCCTTAGATAAATATAATTTAGAAATTATTTCAAGCAACACGATTATAACAGCAGACAATAAATCTAAAGAGGGAGTTTCAGTAGAATTAGTTTTAAACCTAAAAGATAAAAATACTATTGTTATTACTCAACGAGATAAAGATATCTATACTGCAACAGATACAGCAATAGATAGAGCAAAAAAAGCACTTAGAAGACATGCTGATAAAGTTAAAAGTCATAAAATTATGTCATTTAAAGATTTAGGTACAGAGGCAGAAGCAGTACTTGACCTAGAGACAGAAGATGTAGAATTAGTACCTATGGATTTAGAACTTCATAAACCACTAGATTTTGATGAAGCTATCGAAGCACTCAAAGCAGAGAAGAAAAGACAATTTATTGTATTTAATGACCATGATGGATTGATGCGTGTAATGTATAAAAGAGCTGATGGTAAATTTGGACTCTATTAATTATAAGCGTATATATACGGTATAGGTGTAGGGTGTAGTCCCACGACTACACCTCATTCATTACATCCCAACTACACCACACATTATAGATATAGCCTAAAATTTAAATATAATAGGTGTAGTCAGTGACTACACCCTACTTTTTGCTACGTTTATAATATGCTCATCATCTGCTAAATCCAAAAACTTAAATTGTACTCCACTCTGAACTGTTCCATCTACTATATCACCTGAATTTCTAAATTTTAAATCCAATCGTGCTATCTCAAATCCACTTTGCGTTCGTACAAATGCCTCTAATCTACCATTTTTTTTATCATTAGTAAATAGATAACAGTAGCTCTTGAGACCCAAACGCCCTACTCTTCCTCTAAGTTGATGTAGAGTTGCTAGACCTAAACGCTCTGCTCCTACAATTATAATAAGAGTTAATCGTGGCAAAGAGATACCAACCTCTATTACTGTTGTAGCCAACAAGATATTTCCACTATCTCTAAACTCTTGCAAAACCTCCTCTTTATTTTTATCTTTTCCATGAGTTACATATACCTTTTCAAATCTCTTCTCCCAAAACTCTCTACCCTCATCTATAGATTGATATGGGATATTTTGACTCTCCTCTACTAGAGGATATACAATCAAGACTTGATGATTTTGTGCTATCTCTTGAGTTATAGAGTAAAGTAATCTACCAAAATCGCCTCTATCTACTACCTCACTTCTAATATCCTTTTTAAAAGGGGTTGTTGTAATTAAACTCATATCAATCAATTCAGACTGCATCATAGCCTGTGTTCTAGGAATAGGTGTTGCTGAAAATTGTAAAAAATGTGGTTTTTTATCGTCATTTGACATCATTGCCTCTAACATAGCACGTTGCTTTGTTCCAAAACGGTGCTGTTCATCTACCATAATCAATGGAGCTTTTGGCATATCATCTTTGAATAAAATAGCATGAGTTCCTACGATAAAATCTGCCTTGGTATAATCCCCTTCACTCTTTTTACCCTGCATAACCAGTGCTATACTCATCTCTTTTGGTAAAAATCTAACTGCCTCTTCATAAATCTGAAGTGCAAGTAGAGAAGTAGGAGCCATTAATATACTCTTTTGAGGATATGCCATAACAGCTGAAGCTAATATAACCATTGTTTTACCAGAACCAACGTCCCCAATAACCATACGTTTTGTAGCCTTTTTATCTGAAGATAAATCTACTTTTATCTCCTCGATTACACTACTCTGCTCTACTGTTAACTCAAATGGTAGATTTTTAATAAAAGTCTCTATTGAACCTTTTAATATAGCCATTGCAGGAAACTCTTTTCGTTTTCCTTTTAACTTTTTGATATAGTTAAATGCCTCTATAAACTTTAGAACATCTCTATCATAACTCTCTATATCATCTGTAGATTTAGGATAGTGTAGACCCAAAAGTGTAGATACTTCATGACTATTTAACCCCTCTGCATATAGATTTGATTCGGTAATATGCGTTTCTATCAACAAACACATATCATTTTTGCTCAAAGGTGTACTGTATTTAGGAGTAATATCTCCTATCTTTTTAAGAGATTTTGGTTGATTTATCTGTATATTTTCTCTATACTCTTCAACTCTACCTTGGATATAGTGCTTTGAACCCTTTGTGTAGAGTTTATAGTGATAAGGAGTTGTTCTAAAAATCATTGAAGCTATATACTTTTTAAAGAGAGGGATATAAAAGGAGATACGCAACCTACCATTGATAGAGGAGACCTCATCAACAACTACTTCAAATGTCTGAACTTTACCTATCTCAATAGTTTTGCTTAGATTATTATCTTGATAAGAGGAGGGGATAATAAGTGCTAAATCCAATAATGAGACAATCTTTAACTTTTGAAATAGTGATTTTGCGTCGTTCACAATATATCCTTTTATATTATAAATTATATTATACATAAAATTGTAAAAAGCCCCTAATTAAAAGCTTTAAAACTATATTTTTTAATATTTAAAAATATAAATAGATGTAAAATAATACTATTATTAGATATTTTAGATAAAATATCAATATAGAAATGTGACGATTATATTCATAATCGTTTATTATTCTGATTAATTGTTGTTTTTAGTAACATTAAAATTTGTTATAATAAGAGTTATAGATAAATCCTCATTTCTATCACTAAATTCTCATATACTATCAAAATTTTCAATAAAAGGATAGAATCATTAAACCTCTTATAATCAATAAAATAACTCCTTTTAATATTTTATATATAGAACAAAATAGTCATATACAAAAGAAGACCTCCTCTATTATACAAAATAGATTTAAAAGTAGAGTAATAACAGCAAAAGATGGAATAGAAGGATTAAAGAAATTCAAATCAAATCCTATAGATTTAATTATTTTTGATTTGCATATACCACCATTAGATGGTTTAGAGTTTATACGACAAGTTCGAGATATAAATCAAAATATTCCTATTATTATAACATCACAAGAGTATGATGCTAAGATATTAAAAGAGAGTATCAACTACGGAGTCCAAGGGTTTATATCAAAGCCAATAGATAGTGATAAATTAGAGCAACAGATTCTAAATATTAAAAATAGTAAAACATCCTCTTTTCATGTTGTCAACACTATCCACCCATACGAGGAGTTTCACAATTTATTAGAAGATTTAAAAGATAATATTGTTATATTAATAAAAATAGAAGAGTT
>JALSOO010000243.1 GCA_026986355.1 Campylobacteraceae bacterium
AGATAGTTATCTTCTCTTGCCATTTTAAAATTGCTTATGCCATAAATTATCTTTTTCATTTTATACCTTTAGCTCTATTAAGAGTATTATAGCAAAGTTAAAGCAAAGTCATAGCTTCTTGGCACACTCTTTATACTCTTGGTTGTTAAAAAATTAATGATGCCAAAGTATATGGGTACTCTCCAATGGTGTTAAGTTAAGCATTTTTATCTAAAGGAGGTGGAGGTTCATGTGATTAGAATTAATTCCTCTATTTTAAGATATAATGTAACTAAAAAAAAGGGAAACGATGCAAGATAAAATTATTAATCATTTTATAAATTTAACAAAAATTCCACACTGTAGTCAACATACAGATAGATTATTTAACTTTTTAACTGATTTTGCAAAAGAGAGAGGGTATCAAGTATATAGTGATACTATAAAGAATATTTTAATTAAAAAAGGTCACTCAAAATTAGCTCTTCAAGCTCACTATGACATGGTCTGTATGGGAGAAGCACCACATATAGATACCTATATAGAAGAGGGTTGGTTATGTGCCAAAAACTCATCATTGGGTGCTGATAATGGTATAGCTATTGCGATGATGATGGAACTGATGGAACAAGGAGTAGATTTAGAGTTTTTGTTTACAGCAGATGAAGAGGTAGGATTGGTTGGTGCAAGTGGAATTGAGCTAGAACTAGAGGCAGACTATATGCTAAATCTTGATTTTGAAGATGAGGGGATTGTCTGTATTGGTTGTGCAGGTGGAGCTGATATAATTGGAGAAAAAACAGTTGCAAAAGCAGATGCCTATGACTACTTTTATAAACTCTCTGTTTCGGGATTGGAGGGTGGACATTCAGGTGTGGAGATTCATAAAAATATTCCAAATGCCATTAAAGTATTAGCCCAATACTTGGATAATAGAGAGGTTCATATCGCTTCGTGTTCAGGAGGAGAGAGACGTAACTCAATACCTACACATATAGATATGGTTGTCTCTGCCAAAGAGCCTTTGGAGTCAAATCATTGGGTAGAGGTTACCCCTTTTGATACGACCGTAGATGTGTATGATAGTAGTGATTTTTTAAATTTTTTAAGAGAGTTTCAACAAGGTGTCTATGCTTATAATCATGAATTTAATCTTCCTGATACAAGTATCAATTTAGCAATTGTCAATTTTGAAAATAGTCTTGTCACAATCGAGTGCAGTTCAAGAGGTATGAGTGATGAGGGGCTAGAGGCGATTACTGATAGAAATATAAATTTATTCAAAAAATATGGCTTTAAAACATCAATAGAGTATAAATATCCTGCATGGAAACCAAAGATAAATAACTTTACCTCTTTAGTATATAGTACTATTGCTAAAGAGATTGGAGAGAGCAGATATGAAGCGATTCATGCTGGTTTGGAGTGTGGTTTACTATTGAGCAAATATCCTAATATAGAGTTTGCCTCTATTGGACCTACTATTGTATCTCCTCACTCTACTCATGAACGAGTAAAAATTGACTCAATAGGAAAAACTTTTAGAGTTGTTCAAAATATTATCAAAAATATTTAAACTTTAAACGTTTGAGAAGTACGACAATATTTTTTTAGAAAACACTCTTCACATTGAGGGTTAATAGCTTTACATCTATATCTACCAAAAAGCACCATCGCTTGGTGCAATAGATGTAAATCTGTTTTAAACTTTTTACTCAATGTCTCTTCTGTTTTTGTAGCTGTAGTATCATCACTAAGCCCTAAACGGTGTGCGACCCTAAAGACATGTGTATCAACTGCCATTAGATTTGCACCTGTGTACTCTATCATCACTACATTAGCTGTTTTTTGACCTACTCCTGCCAATTTCATAAGTTTTTTAGGCTCTAATGGAATCTCTCCATGATAATGTTCTATCACATATTGAGCCATTTTTATTAGATTTTTTGCCTTGTTATTATAAAATGAACACGATTTTATATACTCTTTTACCTCATCTAACGAGGCATTTGCTAATTTAATAACATTAGGATAGGCTTTAAATAGTGCAGGAGTAATAATATTGACCCGTTTATCAGTACATTGAGCTGATAACATTACAGATACCAATAGCTCATATAGATTAGTATAATTCAACTCTGTAATAGAGTTGGGATAGTGTTCTAAAAGTAGAGATTTAATCTCCTCTATCTCTTTTTTTGTTGCTTTTTTTATTGTCATAATTTTTTAACTTTTTTACTCTTATGGTAGAGTTAAAAACTTAAATATAGTTGAAAGTGTTTATATATCATTTACTATTTTATGCTATAATTCATCTTATTATATATATTTTTTTAAGGTAGAAAAATGAGATTTTTTATAATGGTTTATATACTATTAATCCAAAACTTGAGTGCCTCTGAAGTTATTGCAACGGTTGATAATGCAAATATTACACAAGAAGAGGTTGATTTATTTGTAAAGAGACAACTTCCTGCTTCTAATTTCAATCTTCTAACTCCAGACCAACAAAAAACAATTATAGACAAGCTAATAGATAGTAAGCTCTTTTTGGAAGATGCTAAAAAGATAAAAATAGATGAAACAGAAGAGTTTAAAGAGGCATTAAAGAGTCTAAAAGAGAAACTAATGTTAGATTTATGGATGAAAAAGAGAGTAGAAGAGATAAAAATATCTGATATGGAAGCCAAAACCTACTATCTGGATAATAAAGATAAGTTTTATCGACCAACCTCTGTCAAAGTTAGACATATCCTATTATCAACCAAGCAAGAAGCAGAAGATATTATTAGAGAGTTAAAATATTCTAAAAATAATCTAAGAGAGAAGTTTATAGAGTTAGCTAAAAAAAAATCAACAGGACCTAGTGCTGTTAATGGTGGAGAGCTTAATTGGTTTATCAAAGAGCAGATGGTTCCTGAATTTTCAGAGGCTGCATTTTCTCTAAAAAAAGGGACGATTACAAAAGAGCCTATTAAAACACAGTTTGGGTATCATGTAATCTATTTAGAAGATAAAAAAGAGCAAGGTCTAGTACCCTTTGAAGTAGTAAAGCCCAATATTGTAAAAATACTACGTGGTATGAAATTTAAAGAGAAATTGGCAAGATTAAGTAAAAAATTGAGAAAAACAGCAACAATTACAGTAAAATAGCAAAAAAAATCAAAGGTATAAATGATAATGGGAAACAGAGTATTAGATAATTTAGAGTGTGGTGTTTTGAGTGGAAAAGAGCTTCAGAAATTGTTCAAAATAGCAAAAGAGGAAGAGTTCGCTATCCCTGCTGTAAATGTAGTGGGAACATCATCTATTAATGCTGTATTGGAATCAGCAAATAGAGTTAACTCTCCTGTGATTATACAGTTTTCTAATGGTGGTGCAGATTTCTATGCAGGAAAAGGTATGCCATCTAACGATAGAGCAGTCTTAGGAGCTATCTCTGGTGCAAAACATATCCATACTGTAGCCAAGGCGTATGGTGTACCTGTGATATTGCATACCGACCACGCATCACGAAAGTTATTGCCATGGATAGATTCTCTTCTTGATGAGAGTGAAAAACATTTCAAAGCTTATGGCAAACCTCTATTCTCTTCACATATGATTGACTTATCAGAAGAGCCAATAGAAGAGAATATCGCAACATGCAAAGAGTATCTAGCACGTATGTCAAAGATAGGTATCACATTAGAGATTGAGCTTGGTGTAACAGGTGGAGAAGAGGATGGTGTAGACAATACAGATATAGATAACTCTCTACTCTATACTCAACCAGAAGAGGTAGCTTATGCCTATGAAGAGTTGATGAAAGTCTCTCCTATGTTTACTATTGCTGCATCATTTGGAAATGTTCATGGAGTCTATAAACCAGGAAATGTAGTATTGACACCAAAGATTTTAGATAACTCTCAAAAATATATTGAAGAGAAGTTCAAAACAACCCTGAAACCTGTAGATTTTGTATTTCATGGTGGTTCAGGTTCTAAGCTTTCAGATATACAAGAGGCTATTGGTTATGGTGTGATTAAAATGAATATTGATACCGATACACAATGGGCATTTTGGAATGGAGTACGTGAATATGTGGCTAAAAATCATGATTATCTACAAGGACAAATCGGTAACCCAGATGGTGAAGATAGACCAAACAAAAAGTATTATGACCCTAGAAAATGGTTGAGAGAGGGAGAGTTATCTACTATCAAACGTTTAGAACAGGCTTTTTCTGATTTAAACTGTTTAGATAGGAATTGATAGTTATCTAAGGTAAAACAAAATAAAATAGGTATAAGTTTAATTTTGAGTTAATATGTTACATTATAGTTTAATTCATAGTTAAAAAGAGATTTTTTCTTATAAATTCTCAATTTAATTGTAAACTTATACAATTTTTCTACAAATAGTTATTATACTATGTGCAGGAAGTCTAAATGTGTGGAAGTTTAATTATATATCATCTGCATTAGGGATTGATAGAGTTAATTTTAGATGAATTCAAAGGTCATTTAAGATTAACTCTATTTTTACCCTATAATTCTTAAAAATAAAGAAAATACTATGTTCAAAAAAATAACTATCTTAATCCTTCTCTTATCTATCTCTCTTTTTGCTCAAATTATAACAGGTGCTTCAAGTAGTAGTGAATATTTACCAAAATTAAAAGGTAAAAATGTGGCTCTTGTAGTCAATCAATCTTCACGAATTAATGGAGAGCATCTTGTCGATTATCTACTTAGAAACAATATAAATATTGTCAAGATATTTGCTCCAGAGCATGGATTTCGTGGTAGAGCCGATGCAGGTCAACATCTAAAAAATGGTATTGACTCTCAAACTGGTCTGCCTATTATCTCTCTATATGGAAAACACAAAAAACCTACTAGAAAAGATTTAAAAGGTATTGATATTTTACTATTTGATATTCAAGATGTAGGGGTTAGATTTTACACCTATCTCTCTACACTTCACTATATTATGGAGTCAGCTAGTGAGTCGCATATACCTTTAATAGTTTTGGATAGACCCAATCCTAATGGAGGTCGAATAGATGGAGAGGTTTTAAATATAAAGTATAAATCTTTTGTTGGTATGCACCCTGTTCCCATTCTATATGGTATGACTATTGGAGAGTATGCGTTGATGATAAATGGAGAGGGGTGGCTAAAAGGTCACAGAAGAGCAAATCTACAAGTAGTTCATCTAAAAAACTATACACATAAAACGCCTTACTCACTACCTATTAAACCATCTCCAAATCTACCTAATGATTTATCTATCTATCTCTATCCATCATTAGCCTTTTTTGAGGGTACACCTCTATCGGTAGGACGTGGAACTACAATGCAATTTCAACTCTATGGAAGCCCATATTATCGTAAAACACCATTTACATTTACTCCCATATCAAGAGAAGGTGCAAAACACCCTAAATATGAAAATAAAAAGTGTTATGGAGTTGATTTACGAGGAGAATTTATCACTACATCAGAGGGAATTAATCTATCTTATATTTTAGATGCTTATAAGCATTATCGTTTTAAAAAGAAGTTTTTTCTAAAAAATAGATTTTTTGATAAGTTAGCAGGTTCTTCAAAGCTAAGACGACAGATTATTGCAGGGAAATCGGTTAGATATATTAAAAGAAGTTGGCAAAAAGGGTTAAATAGATTTAAATCAATACGTCAAAAATATCTAATCTATCCGTAAATTAAATAATAGGGGGATTCTATATGAGTGCTAGGTCAGTACTAAATTGGTTTATTGGTGGATTAGTTCTACTATCTCTTATAGCTGTATATAAATATAGAGCTATAAATACAACGGTTTTTATCCAAGAGGGTCATGTTGGACGACTTATGGGTAATACAGGTTCTGTACATAATGGAATCAAAGAATCCGAGTGGAACTATATCGTAGGCGAAGAGGTAGCTAGGTTATTAGAAAAGAGAGGTATAGATGTCGTAACATCTGGAGCTAGTATCCCTTTTGGTAATGCTGTATTGGCTGTAGCCATACATTTTGATGGCTCAAATAAGCCTTGTAGTACAGGTGCGTCAATAGGGTATAATGGCTCTTCTAGTGCAAAAGCAATGGCACGGCATTGGAGACATCAATATGGTCAATTCTTTCCATTTAGATGGCATAGAGATAACTTTACCAAAGATTTAGAAAACTATTATGGATTTTATAGAATACACACCTCAAAAGGTTTCTTGGTCTTAGAGTTAGGCGAGATAACATGTGACAGACAGATGGAGTGGCTAAAACCAAGACTCAAAGATATAGCGTCTAAAATAGCCCATTTTATAATAAAGGAATTAAGACAATGAAAAAAATATTGTTATCATTAGCAACACTTTTTACTCTCTCAATAGCAGATGAGATTAAGATTATAGACAAACCGATAGATTTTGGTCAAGAGCGTATTGATATGACCAAAAAGTATATTAAAACACATTATGGATTTGATGTAGAAAATATTGAGATAGTACCAAAAATTATTGTACTTCATTGGACAGCAGATATGAGTTTTAAAAAGAGTTTTAATCGTCTAAAACCACAAAAACTTTTTTCTGATAGAAAAGATATAGCAAAAGCATCAGCACTCAATGTCTCAGCACACTTTTTAGTCAAGAGAGATGGAACAATCTATAGATTGATGCCTGAAAATTGGATGGCAAGACATGTTATTGGTCTAAACTATTATGCTATTGGTGTAGAGAATGTGGGAGGCAAAGATAATAAAAAAGATG
>JALSOO010000244.1 GCA_026986355.1 Campylobacteraceae bacterium
GTTACGCACAAGATACCAATGGTATTTAATATTAAATATAGACACTTTACTATTGATAAAAAAGGAAAAGTTTATGAAGTTCATTAAGAGACATCTCTCACTAATTTTTCCATTAGTTGCTATTCTCCTTGGATTGGAATTTTTTATCGTTTTTGACCGTACTACTGATAAATATGAGAAGAGTTTGACTTCAGATTACAGTATGATGGTTGTAGCGATAGAGGATATGAGTATAGATGATTTTAAAGATTTAAATAGACATATATTGGGAGTTAGAGAGCTACCTCGACCAAAGGTATTGAATGATATATATGATAAAGATAGTAAAAATAGTGCTATTCCAAACTTTTATGAGATAAAACTTGATAATCTTTTGGGGATTAAAGCATTAGAAGAGGTTAAAAATAATCTATCGCAATCAAAAAGTATTAAACGTATCGAGACTTTTCGTTCTACCTATAAATCTCAATATGAACTCTTTACCTTTATAAAATACTCTTTTGCTACATTTATATTTTTTATGTCTATTATTGGATTTTTCTTGATTATCAAACAGATGGAGGTATGGAACTATATCCATGCTCAACGTATGAAAATAATGGAGATTTTTGGTGCATCACTCTTTTTACGCTCCAAAGTATTGATTAATATGGCTCTGTTAGATGCTATTATCTCCTCCATTTTAACATCTATGATGTTTGTCTCACTCCAAAAGATGTGGATTTCAGATACTCAAATGGATATACTCAAAGAGCATGTATCAGATGTATTTCGTTTTTCAGACTTTTTTATTTTGCTATTCTCTTCTATCTCTATTGTTCTTATTGCTGTCTTTATCGTTGTTATTAATGTTAAGGAGGAGAGTAGTTAATGAGAGTGGTTCTTTATATTGTTTTATCTCTCTCTCTACTTTTTTCCTCTTCTATTGATAGAAAGATTACTAAAAAGAGAAAAGAGTTAAAAATAACAAAAATAGAGTATAAAAAGATGGATAGAGAGTTATCTAAAATTGCAAAAAAGATAGTACTAGCTAAAAAAGAGGAGAAAAAATTAGATAAAAAGATAGCTTTTTTAGAAGATGATATTAAAAATAATGAAGCTAAATATAGTATATTAAAAGATAAAGAGAAAAAATTATTAAAAAAAATAGAGATAATAAATAGCACTATATCATCTAAGCAGGAGGAGTTTGTAGCATTAGTAGCTAAAAACTTCTCAATGGCTTTGGCTCTAAAAGAGATAAAACACCCTACAAAAGAGTCGGTAGTTATGGAAGAGGTCTATAACCTATACTCTAAGAAAAATGATAAAGCGATAGAAAAATTAAAAAATGAGATTTTAAATTTAAATAAAGAACAGAATTTATTAAAGAAAAAATCGGAGCTAATAAAAGAGACTATTGCTGAATATAAAAATGAACGTTTAGAGTATACAGTTAAAAAAGAGAAGAAAGATAAGCTTATAGCTAGTTTGGCGAGAGATAAGGCTATCTATAAAAAGAGATTTAGAAGAATTTCTCAAAGTAAACGTAGTTTAGAGAGAAAACTTGCAAAATTAAATATTATTAGGCGAAGTGAGATAGAGGCTAGAGAAGCTAAACGTAGAGAGGCTAAAAACCGTAAAGATTTAGATGATGAAGTTCAAGCTAGTAGAGACTCTTATGTAGCCATTGGAAGATATAGAGGAACAAAAACATTCTCTCCATTAAAAGGTTCAGTGCTTATTAAGAGATTTGGTTCGTATATAGACCCTATCTATAAGTTTAAAATTTTTAATAAATCTATTACACTAAAAGCTCCTTATGTTGGTGCAAAAGTACGAACGGTACTAAATGGAAAGGTTGTTTTTTCTGAAAATTCAGGAGGAATGCTTGGAAGAGTTGTCATTATAGAACACGAAAAGGGTATCCATACCATTTATGCAAAGATTTCACGTCTAGCTCCAAGTGTCCATGTCGGTAAACAGCTCTTAAAAGGGGCAGTTATTGGAAAAGTAGATAAAAGCTTAATGTTTGAAGTTACCAAAGATAATAAACATATAAACCCTCTAAGGTTGATTCATTTATAGAATTTCAGCTATAATTTCATAATTTTAAAAAAAGGGAATTAAAATGAGTTTACAAAAAGTAATATCAGGATTTTTTATTATTTTGGCAATGACACTAAATTTTGGATTTTTCTATGGAGATATGGGTAATCCTGCTATGCATAGCACTTATGAACTCTTTGGTGCGTTAGTTATATCATTGATTGCAACAGCTCTTAAGATTGGAGATAAGACACAGATAGGCTCAGTTCTATTAGCTACATCATTGGTTGCCGATATTCAACTTATTATAGCTGTCATTGTATGGGCAGTAGTCGAGTACTCATTAGGGGGAATGACTAGTAGCCATATGGCAACTGTTATCTCTTTTTCTGGAGGTGCATTATTGGCAAATATCACTTCAGTTGTTCTCTATATAGGTGAAACTTTAAAATCTAAAAGATAATATTATGGAGAGTAGCAACGCTTTTTGGATTATTTTACAACGCTTACGAACTCCATTAATTGTTCTTATTGTAACTTACGCTATTGCTATTTTGGGAATGGTTATCATTCCTGGAGCAGATGGTAATGGTAACCCTTACCACTTAACTTTTTTTGATGCGTTTTACTTCGTCTCTTATACAGCATCAACTATTGGATTTGGAGAGACTCCCTATGATTTTACTTATCCTCAACGTCTATGGGTTATGGTTGTTATCTATATAACTGTTATCGGTTGGTTTTATACGATTGGGGCATTAGTTGCAATTATTACAGATAAAACATTAAATCAAGAGTTATTAAAAGGTAAATTTGTACGTCAAGTTCAAAAATTAAATAGAGAGTTTGTTATTATATTGGGATATAACTATGTTCATGCAGAAGTTATAAAAAAATTAACAAAAGCAGATATAGATGTTGTTGTAATAGAACAAGATGAAGAGAAACTAAATCTTTTTCAGTTAGATGAGTCCTCTATGGGTGTCCCCGTAATGGTAGCTGATGCACTATTGACCTCTACACTCAAAGAGGCAGGAGTTGGTTCTCCTTATTGTAGAGCTGTTGTTTCACATTTCTACAAAGAAGAGAAAAATTTACGCATTACAATTTTAACAAGATTTATCAATCCTACCGTCAAGGTAATCACTAAAGCAACTTATGAAGATACAATGACATCTATTTTAGATACCGATGTAGCAAAGATAGAGAATCCTTTTGAGATATTTGCAAAACGGTTTGATATAGCTATAACTGCTCCACATATTTTGACATTGGAAAATTGGATTTATAAAAATGCTGATTTGACCGATGAAGCTAGTCTTTTACCTAATGGTCGTTATATCATTTGTGGTTATGGACGTTTAGGAAAGTTACTCCAAGAGAAGCTTGATAAACATGGTATGGATTATATGATAATAGATGAACATGTTATACCAAGCCAAACGATGATAGAGAATGAGACATTTATACGAGCTAATGCAGATAATAAAGATGTTTTATTAGAGGCAGGGATTGAGTCTGCATCTGTTTTAGTTGCAGGGACACAAAATGATATAGATAATATCTCTATATTGGTTACAGCTAAAAAAATAAATCCTGATTTATATCTGATTGCAAGAGCAAATACCATGAAAGAGTTCACTATTTTTGAAGAGACAGGTGCAAATTGGCTCTTTATGATAGAGAAGATACTTATCAATAAAACATCTCTACAACTATCTCAACCATTAAAACATGCTTTTTTAAAAAAGATTCTCTATAAAGATGAAAATTGGGGTACATCATTGGTAAATCTCTTAAAGGCACAACTTGGAGTTAATCCACAGCTGTTACATTTAACCATTAATGAAGAGAAAGCCTATGCTATCTACTCAGCTATCAAAGAGAATGAGTCTATTCCATTAAATGTGCTTTTGAAATCATTAGAAGATTGGGAGAGCTATCACAAGGCTATTCCTCTATTTCTAAAACGTAATGGAGAAGAGTTTCTATTGCCATCTAATGAGATACTAGAGATAGGAGACCAGATTCTATTTGCTTGTAATAAAGAGAGTAGAGAGGAGATAGAGCTTATAGCTTCCAATATCTATGACTTACAGTATGTTAGAACAGGAGAAGATAAAGAGAATTGGCTATTGAGCAAGATTTTTAAGTAAGCAAATCTCTTTTTTGCTATAATTTCCAAAAAATATCTAGGAATATTATATGCAATTTATAGAGACTCGTGGTAATAATGGTGTTAAATCTAACAAAGTAAATTTTTCAGAGGCTATTCTTAGTCCAAGTGCTAGTTTTGGTGGGATTTATGTACCTGAATCATTACCAACCTTTGATATAGAATTTTTAACAAAGCATCTTGATAGCCACTATAAAACATTGGCTTTAGATGTGCTTCAATCTTTTGAGATAGATATTGATGAGTCAACACTAATAGAGGCTCTTGAACGTTACGATACATTTGATAATCCTATCAATCCAGTACCTCTATCCAAAATTGAAGAGGATTGTTTTGTATCGGAACTCTATCATGGTCCTACTCGTGCTTTTAAAGATATGGCTTTGCAACCTTTTGGTTATCTTTTGGCAAAAGAGGCTCAAAAACGTAATGAGAACTATCTAATTATGGCTGCCACTTCTGGAGATACAGGTCCTGCAACACTAGAGACATTTAAAAATCAAGATAATATAAAAGTGACATGTCTATATCCTGATGGTGGTACAAGTGATGTTCAAAGACTACAGATGGTTACAGAAGAGGCAGAAAACCTAAAGGTTATTGGGGTTCATGGTAATTTTGATGATACCCAAAATATGCTCAAAGAGCTTTTGGCTTCAGATGATTTCAAATCAGAGTTAGAGAGTAGAAATATCAAACTTTCAGCTGCGAATTCAGTTAACTTTGGGCGTATTATCTTTCAAACTATTTACCATATTCACTCCTATTTAGAGTTGGTTAGAGAAGATGAGATTAAAATGGGTGAGAAGGTATATATAGTTGTTCCTTCTGGAAACTTTGGTAATGCCCTTGGTGGATTCTATGCCAAAGAGGCAGGGCTTCCTGTCGAAAAAATTCTAATCTCTTCTAATATCAATAATATATTAACTGATTGGATAGAGAGTGGAGAGTATGATTTAACCACTAGAGAGCTTATCAAAACAGAGTCTCCAGCAATGGATATATTAAAGAGTTCAAATATCGAACGTATTCTTTTTCATAAGTTTGGAGCTAAACGAACCAAAGAGCTTATGGACGATTTGGCAACAAACAATAAGTTTATAATGACCGATACAGAAAAAGCCTCTATTCAAGCAGATTTTTCTGCAACATACAGCACCGATAGTGAGTGTGAAGATGAAATTGGTAGATATGCACAACAAGGTTACATCATGGACCCTCACACAGCTACCTGTATCAAATCGTATAGAGAAGATAGAGAAAAAGAGCTAAAAACTATTATCTACTCAACAGCAGAGTGGACAAAATTCTCTGTAACTGTAGCAAAAGCATTAGGGCAAACAGATATTACAGAAGATACCAAAGCTTTAGAGTGGATTAAAACCAATACTAATGTAACTGTACCTGCTATGATTGATGGACTATTTCATAAAGAGATAAAACATACTCTAATTGTCGATAAAGAGGGGATTAAAGAGGAGATGTTGAAGTTTTTATAAAATTAAAATTATAGTTTAAGTTTATAAGGTGTAGAATTATTCAAAAAGAGTAGCTTATAATGGACGATTTAAAAAAATTACTAGAGGATATAGAGATATTAAATCGTAAAAACCTCAAGTTAAAACAGAAAAGTGCAGAAGGATTTAATATCTTCTCTACTCTTCTAAAACCTAGTGATGAGGTAAATCTTCACTCTAAGTTTATCTACGAACTTCTCAATCCCAAAGGTAGCCATCAGCAAGGTTACCTCTTTTTAAACCTATTTTTTCAAGAGATAAAATTTACTCCTACAAAAGATGAGGAATTCTCTACATATAGAGAAAAAGATAATATAGATATATTGATACAATCTTCTACCCACTCTATTATCCTTGAAAATAAGATATATACCCAAGACCACTCCTCTCAACTTAGTCGATATATCAAGATTATAGAGCAAGAGGGTTATTCCAAATCAGATATTTCACTTATATATCTTACACTTTTTGGAGAGAAACCACTAGAACAAGATTTGGATATAGAGGTTAAAAGAGTATCTTATGCCAAACATATTTTAGATTGGATAAAATCATCTATCATAGAGACTGAAAATATTCCTATCTTAAAAGAGACATTAAAACAGTATCTAATGCTTATAGAGGAGCTAACTTATCAATCAAAAAAGAGAGAAACAGTGGAGAGTAAAGACTTTTTACTACAAGACAATAATCTAAAGATGGTTATAGAGTTAGAACCATCAATTATTGAAGCCAAAATTGAGATACAGTTTAATTTTTGGAAAAGATTAATCTCTAATCTAATCCCACACTATCCTTTTACCTTTTATAATATCAATACTGATAAAGGGTTAGAGGATAGTGTTAGACGCTACTATCAGCTACAAAAAAATATTAAAGATTATGGTATAAACTATCAGGTAGATGATAATCTT
>JALSOO010000245.1 GCA_026986355.1 Campylobacteraceae bacterium
ATATTTTATGGATAAAATGATAAAGGAATCAGTGGCAACACTATTTTGCCATGCAATTAAATTGGATAATAAAGATTTAAAGGTTGAAAAACCTCTATTTTGTAAATTTATGGGGCAGAATTTTGATTGTAATAGTGATGAAGCCAACGAGTTTTTAGAGAAAAAAATGGAAGAGAATTGTGATAATATAGATACACATATATCTATTATTAGCAATGCTCTCTATAATGAACCCTACTGGAAAATGAATCTATTAAAACAGTTAAATCATATAATCTTCAAAAGTAAAATTACTGACGAAGATTATGAGTTTTTTGATAAAGTAAAAAATTCATTTTTTAAAAGATAGCTTCTAAAAAAGCTATCTATTTAGAGTCAATATACTTTTTATATTGCATATCTGAATCTAAAACATGTTGGAGTAACCATGTTGTTACAAAATCTCCAATATCTCTAATATGTGAATCCTTATTAATCCCCAAAGCTACATTTTTTAATGTTTTTGCAAAAATAAGATGCTCCTCAATATGCTCTTCTAATTTGGGATACCCTTGTGACTGCATATACATCTCTTCATAGATAAAGTGTTCTACTGTATAGTCATTGAGTTCTATAAAAAGCTCTCTAAATACATTAGAATCTTCTACTCCTGCTTCTACAAGATGATAAATCTCATTTGAAAGGTCAAATAGACCTTTATGTTGTTTATCAATATTCTCTTCACTCATAGAGTACTCATCTTTCCATTTTAATAGTTTCATATCTAAACTCCATATAATTTTATTGAGTATATTTTAACAAAACTTATAAATCTATTAAATCAATAAAATATGAAAATATATGTCATTTTTTAAGATAAAAATGTTAAATTTTATGTTTATTTAGCTAGTATATAAATTATACTACAAGGAGTTTACAATGGATAGAATGTTAAAAGAGTCTGTAGCTGTACTATTTTGTCATGTTATTAAGATGGACAATAAGGATATAGATAAAGAATGCCCTCTATTTTGTCGTTTTATGAAGCAGGATTTTCCTGATATGACAGATGAAGAGAGTTGTAAACTTTTGAATGAAGTTATGGAAAAAGAGTATAACATAGATACTCAAATCTCCATAATAGCTAATGGATTGCATAATGAACAATACACCAAAATGTCTATATTGAAACAATTAAATCATATCATAATAAGAAGTAGATTATCAAATGAGGATTATGAGCTCTTTGATAAGGTTAGAGAAGCTTTTTTTAACTCTCAATAGACTACAATAAGCCCAAATTTATAGAAGGCTAGAGTAATGAGATTTACAGGAAAAAATGTATTAGTAACAGGTTCAAGTAGAGGTATAGGTGCAGAGATTGCAAAAAGTTTGGCAGGTTTTGGTCTAAAAGTATGGATAAACTACCGAAGTGGAGAAGCAGAAGCGACAGCTATTCAATCAGCTATCATTAAATCTGGGGGAGAGGCTGAAATAATCGGTTTTGATGTAACTGATGAAAAAGCCTTTATTTCAGCTATCAAAACGATAGTATCTACTGATGGAGAGTTCTCCTATCTAGTAAACAATGCAGGAATTACCAAAGATAAACTCGCTATGCGTATGAAAACTGATGAGTTTATATCAGTTATCAATGCTAATTTAACCTCTACCTTTATAGGGTGTAGAGAGGCTCTAAAAGCGATGCGTAAAAAGCGTTTTGGTTCGGTTGTAAATATAGCCTCTATTGTAGGAGAGACGGGAAATGCAGGACAGACAAACTACTCTGCATCAAAAGGTGGAACAATCGCCATGACAAAATCATTTGCTATAGAGGCAGGAACAAGTGGCATTAGATACAACACCATAACACCTGGTTTTATCGATACTGAAATGACAAATGTACTAAAAGATGAGGTAAAAGAGGCATTTACAGCCAAAATTCCAATGGCTCGTTTTGGAAATCCAAGCGAAGTAGCCGATACTGTTGCATTTCTACTAAGCGACCACTCTAGTTATATTACAGGAGAGACACTAAAGGTCAATGGTGGAATGTTGATGTAATATGAGTAACAATATAAAACTACTCATACTTGAAGATGATAAACTCTTTAATGAAACCCTCCAAGACTTTTTGGAAGAGGAGGGTTTTGATATTGCATTTGCTCTTGACCCCTACTCTGCACAGGAATTGACATATGAGCAGAAGTTTGACCTATATCTATTTGATGTTAATCTTCCTTATGAGACAGGCTTCTCTTTACTTAAAAAACTTCGTGATTCAGGCGATACCACACCAACTATATTTTTGACATCTCGTGAAGATAAACTCTCTCTAATAGAGGGGTTTAATGTCGGAGCTGATGATTATATGAGAAAACCTATTGATTTAGATGAACTTATTTTGCGTATAAATGCTCTATTAAGACGGCAGATTAGAGAAGATATAGTTCATATTGGTAAATATAGACTTGATAGTAGAGCCAAAAGACTATACTATCAAGATAAATCTATGATAATAAAGAAAAAAGCAATAGAACTCCTACTATTACTTCTATACTCTAATGGAGAGGTCGTAACAATTGAAAAAATCGGGGAACATCTATGGCATGTCAATCAAGAGATAAGCTTAGGTTCAATTCGTGTCTATATTACAATGCTAAAAAAATACTTTCCTGATAATATAGAGAATATTAGAGGCGTAGGGTATAGATGGAAAATATAACTCATAATTATCCATACACTTAATGAAACTTAAATAGATTAAGATAATGTTGTACTCTTTTATGTTATACATATATTAAATCAGATAAAAAAGGTCTTAATTATATGGAAGAGTTAGCTGAAGCTATCGAAAATGATAGTGTTATAAAAGTAAGAGCATTATGTAAAGCAGGAGCAGACCTATCTGCACCGATTGATGCAGGTTTAGAATATGGACTAGAAGACCCTGACAATATGCCTGTACTCTTTTATGCTATTAGAAAATATGCTTCTATAGAGCTTATTGAAGTTTTATTGGAGTATGGTTGTGATATTCGAGAAATAGATGAAGATGGATTAAGTGCTATTGATATTGCTATTAAATTTAAACGTGAAGATATTGTAAAATTCTGTGTAGATAAAGGTATGAGTGTCAATGAGACACATCGTCCAAGTGGAATTACACCGATTGTACTAGCATCATGTTTCAACAATACATCTATGGTTGAGTTGCTTATTGGATTTGGAGCAGAGGTAAATTCACAAGATAAAAATGGTATGAGTGCCAAAGATTATGCCAAGAAATTAGGTCAAAAAAAGATGGTTGATTTTTTAGATGAACGTGGAGCTAAACACAACCGTTATTCAGAAGATAATCAACCCAAGAGTGTTTCATCAGTTGACCCACACCCACAAGGGGATATGAGTAATCGCCAAGCCCCAACAGACGATATGGGATTTGACTCTATTTAGAGTCGAATCATAAAAAGATTAATTAGCTTATTTAGTAAGCTTTTCACAATCTGCAATAAGCTCATCTAAAAGCTTAACAGATGATTTTGCCTCTTCTTTGATTTCATATAAAAAATTCATTTCACTCTTAGATAAATATCCATCTGCCAATAATAACTCTCTAAGAGTCTCTACCTCTTTTTGACTAATATGTCCATCTCCTAAAGCAAATACTTTTGCTACTTTACGCCATTCTGCCATAATTTTTCCTTGTTTCAAATTTACTATTTTATTTAATAGTGATTGCCATTTTATCAAAACAGACTTTATATATCTCTAATATCAATAATTAATCGTGCAGGATTTTTGTACTCATAGGATTTTATCTTGGCAGAGTCTCGTAATTTTATTGAAAATTTAAATCCACTATCATCAAGATAGTTATTCATATAGATTTTTTCAACAATACTCTTCTTGGAAAATGTAGGTATTTTTGCTGAAAAATTACGATAGCCACTTAGAGTTACTGATACGGTATCTGTTTCAGGGTTGTAATCAACATCATATTTACCTACTGTTTTCGCTTTTACTCCATCTCTATAGACATCTAAAACCAAACGTGTATAGGTATCGTGATACCCTACTCGAATAGATTTGACATCTAATCCATCTGTGATATTCCCACCACTAAAAGAAGACTCTTCTTTTGTTGTATCCTCTTCTATGTAACTATTCTCCTCAAATTTATCTCCATTTAGAGGATTTTCTGGGTCGTATTTATGAGTGATATGTTTTGCCCCTTCTTCGATATATGATTTCTTAACCAACTCTGTAGCTGATTTTTTATCATTGATAAGATTGAGAATTGACTCATCTATCTTTTTTATCTTGGGAGCTACCTCTTTTGTCTCATTTTTATCATATCGTGTACCAGTTTCACAGCCACTAACCATAAGTAAAACTGTCAATGAAAAAGCAATAGTTTTCATGAATATCCTTTTTTATTTTTAAATATTTTTAAACATATTATATTTTAACATTAGTCAAATTAAATTTGACCTCTGTTCCCATATTTTTTTGAGATTGAATTCTAATTTTTATATTCTCATCATCACAATAGGCTTTGACAAGAGAGAGACCTATTCCATCTCCCTCTATATGGTTATCAGATTGATAGTATCTATCATAAATTTTGATAAGTTCCATCTCATCTATACCAATACCACTATCTTTGATACTTAATATACTATCTTTTATAGTTATAACAATAGGTTTCTCTTTATCTGAATATTTCATAGCATTACCAATGATATTATCCAACATTTTTTCAAATCCTATCTTATCAGCAGAAATTATCAGGGGAGATAGAGATAGAATAAAATCATTTCTATCTAGCTGTTTAAAGAGTAAAACTCTATCTTCTACTATCTCTTTTACATCAAAAGTCTCTTTTTCTATAGTATGTATCTCTTTTTTTATACTATAAATTAACTCATGATAGAGGCGATTAAGTCGTTTAGATGATTCATCAATACGTGCAAGACGCTTTATCCCTTTTTCATTATCTTTTAGAGTACGTCTCAATAGAGTTGTATTGGCTTGTATAGTAGATAGAGGAATATTTAACTCATGAAGTATCTCTTTGGTTAGATGCAATAGATTTGCATCTACTTTGAACTTTTCACTTAAAATATAGGAGTTCAAACTATATCCCAAAGCAAAAGCTATCAAAAGCAAAAAGAGAATGATAATATATCTATCTATATTAGATAGCAACAGTATATCAGTTATAGTAGCTAAAAAAATAACCGATAAAATATAAATAGAGGTTGCTATCCATATCTCTTTTTTCATAACAATTATTTATTTATATTTTTGAATATCTCTAGGCTCTTTAGCCTCAAATGCATAACCTAATAGAGAGATAGCTTTAGCATGAAGCAAAATTCGTTTTGAGCGTGTAACCGAACCATACCGTTCATCTCCTACGATAGGGTGACCGATACTAGATAGATGTACTCTAATTTGGTGGGTTCTACCCGTCATAATCTCTATCTCTACTTTTGATTTTTTACCTTGAATCTCTAAAGGTTTTACAATCGTTACAGCAGGTCGTCCATGTGCTTCATCTATCTGTGAAAATGCTTTTCCACCCTGTTTATGAGTTCGTATAGGTACATCTATCTTTATCTCTTCACAAAAAACACCCTCTATCCATGCAACATAACGTTTTTTTACCTTTCGCTGTTTAAATGCACCTATTGCATCTTTTAAAAAATCCTCATTTCGTGCTAAAAGCAGTACTCCTGATGTATCTCTATCTAATCTATGAATGAGGGTTGTCTCCTCCTCTTCAATCGCATCGGCCAACTCATATGTATCTAAAAGTGCTGGTTTATTAATCGCCAAGATATTCTCATCTTGATAGATAATATCTACTTTATCTATCTCTTCTACTCTAAAATAGGTATCATTAGGCATCTGAGCTCTAGCAATTTTCACTTTTCTATCAAGATGATAGACTAAACCTCTATCTATTAAATCTTTGGCTCTCTTGTTTGATAGCCCCTCTTGTTTTGCTAGTAATTTATATGCTTTTTCCATCTTATAACTCTCTTTTAATTGATTCTAATATAGGGTTTATATCGGTTCTTTGTACTATCTTTGTTGGTATTAATTGGGCATGTTGTTGCAATCGTTTAGCTAAATTTCCTCTGGAAACAATAGATATTCCCTCTATCATAGAGAATATATCACGTTGATTAAAATAGTGTTCTCCTGATATAATTTTACATCCAAATTGAGCTGGTTCTCCTGCATTGTGTCCACCGACTTTGACAAATGCACCACCCAAAATTACCACATCAGATATAGCATAGATATTGACCAACTCTCCTAAAACATCGGCTAAGACTATATCGGAGTTTAATGCCTCATTTTCTGAAAACTTATGCCAATTATAGTGGTTCTCTCTAGCACACTCTTGAACTAACAGTGAGACTTTTTCAAAACGTTCAGGGTGACGTGGTACAATAATAAGTCGTGCTTTTGGCTCTTCCTCTTTTAGCTTAACAAACGCATCTAATATAAGCTCCTCCTCTCCCTCATGGGTACTTGCTCCACAAACCAATAACACCTTAGGTTTGGTTAATTCTCTAGTTGCCTTTGGGATATTTGCCAATTTAATATTACCAATGACTCTAATATT
>JALSOO010000246.1 GCA_026986355.1 Campylobacteraceae bacterium
TAGAGCAATCACTGTTGTTATTAATATAGTTTTTTTCATTAATATTCCTTATGGTTTTAATAATTAAGAAGTATAGATAAAATATACTTATATAATAATTATTTATTTCTCTAACTCATCAATCCAAATTTGCATATCTGTATCACTTGGCATTCTCCAATCTGCTCTTGGGCTTAAAGAGACTGTTCCTACTTTTGGTCCATCAGGGATACATGAGCGTTTGAACTGTTGGCTAAAGAAACGCCATAAAAACTTTTTGAGCCATTTTTTTATCTCCTCTTTTGTATAGTTGTCAAAAGCATGATTGGCTAAAAAGAGAATTTTAGTAGGTTTTGCTCCATATTTAATCAAATGGTATAAAAAGAAGTCATGAAGTTCATAAGGTCCAACTATAGATTCTGTCTCTTGTATAATCTCATTATCTTTATGAGGTAGAAGCTCTGGGCTTATTGGTGTATCTAAAATATCATCTATAATATGGGCAATATCTTGGTTTGATTTAAAATACTCTATAACATATTTTATAAGTGTTTTTGGTATACCACTATTTAGAGAATACATACTCATATGGTCACCATTATATGTAGACCAACCTAGAGCTATCTCACTCAAATCTCCTGTACCTATGACTAATCCACCTTCACGATTGGCTGTATTCATAAGTATTGATGTTCTTGCTCTTGCTTGTACATTCTCATATGTTACAGAGTGGTCATCTATATTATGTCCTATAGCTTCAAATTCACTAAGAGATAATTTTCTAATATCAATACTACGAAGTGTTACCTTTAATTTCTCACACAACTCTATGGCATTATTTTTAGTTCGAGAGGTTGTTCCAAATCCTGCCATAGTGATAGCAATAATATCTCTTTTATTCCAATTCATAATCTCAAATGCTCTATGGGTAGAGAGTAGAGCTAATGTAGAGTCTAATCCTCCAGAGATTCCAATAACAGCTTTTTTGATACCTGTATGGGTCATTCGTTTGATAAGTGCATGGGCTTGGATATTGACAATCTCACTGCATCTATGCTCTTTCTCTTGATATATAGATGGTACAAAGGGGTGTGGATTTATAAATCGTTTTAAACCTTCTATTTTTGGTATTTTTTTAATGCTTATTGTTCTAAAGTCACTCTCTACCTCATCAGAGTAGCTTGATTCTGATATACGTTGCCAATTCATTCGTTGTAAATCTATATCAGCTGTGATGAGGTTAGCCTCCATATCAAACCGTCTATTTTGAGCAAGAGTTGAGCCATACTCAGCGATAATAGAGTGACCTCCATATACTGTATCGGTAGTAGACTCTCCTATACCTGATGAGGTATAGACATATGCACCCATACATCTAGCACTCTGTGTTCGCACTAGTTCTTCTCTATACTCTGCCTTACCAATAAGCTCATTACTCGCAGAGAGGTTAAATATAAGATTTGCTCCATTTATAGACATCTGATTAGATGGTGGAGTAATTGCCCATAAATCTTCACAAATCTCTACACCAAATATCATCTCTTGATTATCGCAAAAGAGTAAATCAACTCCAAATGGTATCTCTTTTCCTAAAATAGTTGTTGTTTTATCTTTTATATTACGTCCAGATATAAAATGACGTTTCTCATAAAACTCTTTTTTGTTTGGAATATAGCTTTTAGGAATAACTCCTAAAATATCTCCATTTTGTATAACAATAGCTGTATTATAGAGTCGATTATTATGAAGTAAAACAATACCTAATATTGCAATTGTTGAAATATCTCTACTTGCTTTTAAAATAGATTCTAAAGCAGAGTTCTGTTTCTCTAAAAGTGTTTGATTAAAAAAAATATCAGAGGCTGTATAACCTGTAAGTGTTAACTCTGGAAATAGAACGACAGATACATTTTGATGGTTGGCTTGATGTAATAGAGATAGTATACTTAGAGCATTTTTTTGTGGATTGGCTACTGTTGTTTTATTAACAGCAGAAGCAACTCTATAAAATCCGTGCATGACTCTCCTTCCTTGATAAATAAAGAGTGTATTTTATCAGAAAAATAGAAGATTAAAAACTATTTAAGGTAAAAAACCTTATTTAGATATTTTATCTTTTTAGGAGAGATGATAGTAATCCTATCCCATAAAAGTTTGGTATAGATTTTTCCTTTATCTATGGTATATTTCCCTTTTTTAGGAAATGATTGTCCCCATGACTGTTTTTTCTTTAATATCTCTAGTAAGTTTTTAGATGTAAGTTCAGAACTTGTTAGTTTGGATGTTCTATTAGTATATAGATAGTGATAATTACCACTTTTTGTTAATATTAAAAAGTGATAAGAGTCTCCCATTCTATCTGTTCTATAGACTTTATCATATATTGGTTGTGGTCCATTTATAGTTGTTGCGTTTAATGTACTGTTGAAAAACAGTAGATAAAAACTTAACAACTTTAATACTATTATTAGAGGTTTCATCTAAAAATTATAACACATATTTTAGACAAATAGAGTCATAAATTAAAAAAAAAATCAACTTTATAGCCTAAGCTGTTTTTTATAGTTAACTACTATTTTTCATTATCGTTTATCTTCTTGTCATTAAACATAAGAGAACATCATACAATTAAAGAAGCTCATCAGATGGTGCTCCAAAGTAAAAACCTTGGGAAAAATCTGCTCCTAAATCTTTGACAATTTCGTAAATCTCTTTAGTTGATACATATTCTGTAATTGTTTTTCTACCTAATTTTTTGGAGAATGATATAATTGCTTCAGTAATAATCCGTGCATTTTTATCGGTAGCAATATTTTTGATGAGGCTACCATCTATTTTAATGAAATCTGCATCTATTCCGATTATATGTTCAAAATTGGCATAACCAGAGCCAAAATCATCAATAGCAATTTTGACACCATGTTTTTTAACACATTTGATAAAATCATTAATCATTTTGTAGTCATTGACCTCTTCTGATTCCACTATCTCAAAAATTACATTATGTTTATTGGGATAGGTTGATAGTTTATTACAAATATAAGAGCTAATATCTTTTGATAAAATATCTTCAATTGTTAAATTTATAGAAAATTCACAATTTGGTAAGTTTTCAAACTTTTTAAAAGCTTTATCTATAACAATTTTGGTTACTTGAGGATATAGTTTTGCTTTTTGTGCTATCTCCAAAAATTTCCACGTAGAGACAGGTTTTCCACTTCGATTTAACATTCGTACTAATGTCTCATATTTTACTATCTCTTGCGTTTTATTATTTAAAATGGGTTGATAGTAGGTTACTACTCTATCTTCATCTATTGCCTCTTTTATCTTTCTAATCCACTCAATATTTTTAGCATAATCTTCACTTTTACTCATGGTATGGTCAAAAAGTAGGAATTTTTTATGCTCTTGCTGTGCTTTTTTTCGAGCAATATTTGCATATAAAATAAGTTTTTGATAGTTATCGTGTGCATAATAACTTGCTGCACCACTTGTAATAGAGATAGAGATTCGATTTTGATTTTCAACATTTATATTTGAAATCTCTACCTCAATATCTTTTATAAGATTTTCAAAAAAGAGTTGTATATTTGTATTGGATAGATTATTCTCTTGAAAAAGCATGATAAACTGGTCTGCTTGAAGTTTATAGAGTTTAAATATTTTATCCTCTCTCATCTTTTTAAGTTTATATGCCATATTTAACAAAACTTCATCTCCAATAGCAGAGCCATAAAAATCATTAAATCCAGAAAAATTATCAATATTAAGATAGAATATAATAGGTTTAATAGCACTCTTTAAATCATGAATAAGTTGATTACGGTTTGGTAATCCTGTCAATAAATCTGTTCTCTGCTTTTTAATCTCCTCTTTGCTCTCTTCTAACTCTGTAATATCATGTCTAACAGCAACATATTCAAGTATATTGTTGTCTTTATCTAAAATAGGTAATATGGTTGCATTTACTATATAGGAGCTTCCATCTTTCTTCCTATTTTTAACTATACCTTTCCAAATCTCTTTTTTATGAAGTCTCTCCCACATCTGTTTAAAGACCTCTTTTGGCATATCTGGATGACGAACAATATTATGAGAACGTCCCATAAGCTCCTCTTCTTTATATCCAGATACAGTACAAAACATCTTGTTGACATAGGTAATAATTCCCTTTGGGTCTGTTTTGGAGACAATACTAGAACGGTCAATAGCTGTTTTGTATACATCAAGAAATGAGATATTTTGGGTTAACTTTTCACTCATTGTATTAAATGCTAATAGTGCTTTTCCAATCTCATCTTTTTTGTCAACCTTTAGTTGAATCTTTGTTTTACCTGCTGAAATCATATCTGAAGCATTTTGTAGTTTTTTTAAGTTTTTTGTAATTGATAGATAGAATGCAATAAAAATATAGAATGAAATGGCTAGAATAAGTAAAAATATAAATCCTAAAGACCATACTCTATTTTTCAACTTCTCTTTTAGTTCCAATATAGTAGTTTTATAGGTATATATATATCGTGAATAGAGTTCATCTTGTGTCTCTATAGACTCTTTAAACTTATTTTTAAACTCTTTATTATTAAAATTAAATGTACTATTTTCTATGATTTTTTTATCAATCTTCTCAAGTAGAATATCCAAAATATAGTTTACAGAGGTAGTCTGTTTTTGTAAAGTAGGATAGTTACTTAGTTTGCTCAATAGATTTGTATCATTGAGACTTATCTTTAATGCTCTCAAATCTCTTGACATAGAGAGTAACTTTTTTTTCTCCTCTATCGTTAACTCTTTTTTAAATATTTTACTAGAGGTATCTTCTAACTGTTTTGAGAGTTCATAGAGTCGTAGAAGTTTATCTTGAAGCATATCAGCTAGATAGTTAACACGTAAATCTTTACTAGCTCTAAATGTTGTCTTTTCAGATATTTGAATAATTGTTTTTATAAGTCTATCTATAATCTCTTCATACATTTTAAAATGTTTTTCGCTAAATAGTTTTCTATCTAGTTTATTAATCTCTATAACATCAAATAGTGAGACAGCTCTATTAAAGTTTTGATTTGATGTAAGCATATTGAGATGTTTACTATCAAAATTCATAATATCAGGTTTCTGTTTTGTATAGAACTTATCCTCTTGTTCTATAATCTCATCTTTTAGCTCTATCTCTCCATCTAAATATCGCTTGGTTAGAGAACGATGTATCTGTACTGTCTTGATAAAATTGTTGATAGTCTCTATATATTGTAATCCTATAAGTTGGTTATTATAATTATGACTTCTATTAATATAATCTGTAAATATAGTTCGTGATGGAAAAAGTAAAAGTATAAATAGAATAGAGATAGAGATAATGATTTTAGCTTTAAATGAGAGTTTACTCATAATATAAAGTGCTGGATATAAAAGTATTTTTAAAGTCATTTGATGCACCTATGTTTTTTGAAAATATTATAACATAAAAAACAATAAAATTTAATGTTTTTCTTTAAGAAAATGACTTTTTATTTAAAAAGTATACTTTTATCTTATATTTTAATTATTGTAATATCTCTTTTATATGATTTTCTACTGAAAAAGATACTATAATCTACATCACAAATAATATAGGATAAAAAATGCAATTTCAAGAGTTTAAGATAGATAATTTGGAGGGGTTTCCAAAAGAGTTAGAGAGGCTACTTGCAAAACAGTTAGATAGTATAGATAAGATTACAAAGAGTGATGATATAAGTTATGCAGGTGTATTAAAACCTCTTCAAGATTTAGATGAGGAGTTAGAGAACTTTTTTACACCACTTTCACACCTTAATTCTGTGGAGAATTCAGAGGAGACTCAAAAGGCTTATGAGTTATCACTACCACAACTCTCTAAGTTTTCTAGTACTATTGCTCAAAATGAAGAGCTATTTCATAAGATTAAAAAGATAACTTCAACTGATTTAGAGGCTAAAAAGGTTATAGAAAATGATATTAGAGGTTTTGTTCTTGCAGGAGCAGAGTTGCCACTAGAGCATAAAAAAGAGCTTGAAGAGATAGATATGAGACTTAGTGAATTGAGTAATAGCTTTTCTCAAAATCTTTTAGATGCAACCAATGAGTTTGAGATGATTATCGAAGATAAAAAAGATGTAGCAGAGATTCCAAATAGTGATTTAGCACAGGCAAAAACTGAAATAGATGGAAAAACAGTCTATAAATTTACTCTTCAGATACCATCATATCTAGCATATATGACTTATGGAACAAATCGTGAATATCGTAAAGAGATTTCAAAAGCTTATGTATCAAGAGCCCCTAAAAATAGTGATGTAATTGATGAGCTATTGGAGCTTAAATATAAAAAAGCACAACTATTAGGCTTTGATAGTTTTGCAGAGTATTCACTAGCAACCAAAGATGCAAACTCCATAGATGATGTGACTAACTTTTTAGAAGAGCTAGGAGACAAAGCCCTACCAAAAGCCAAAGAGGAGCTAGAGGAGCTAAAAGAGTTTGCATTACGAATAGATGGAATAGATGATTTACATGGTTATGATGTAGCCTACTACTCTGAAAAACTAAAAAAAGAGAAGTTTGATT
>JALSOO010000247.1 GCA_026986355.1 Campylobacteraceae bacterium
TATACCCTCTATTTCCAAATGTTTTAAAGTTAATATTATGTTTATGCAAAGAGAGTGCAACCATGGTTTCAAACTGTCTAGGAAATGTTTGGGTTAAAGTTAGGTACTTTGCTAGGGCAAAATCAAAAAAGAGTAGTTTTTTCCTCTTCTTATCGTGATAATCAAAGATAAATGTAATAATCCCTCTATCTTCAAACTCTTTTATCTGTATGTAAATTAAATTTTTTGAAGTTTTATAACGCTCTTTGGCATAGTTGTAAAGTTGATATGTTGTAACAGTTGCCCCGTTAAAGTGTGCAAGAATATTCAAGAACTTCTGTTGAGAATTAGTGAAATGGCTCTCTATAAAATTTAGAAATATCTGCTCTCTTGGTGCTGTAGATAGTGCTAATTGTGGGAGTGTTCCTCTTTTTAAAAAAAGGTTAAATATTTGAGTCTCTGTTCCACGTTTTTGAAATGAGAAGAACTCTTCATAATCAAGTAGTGGAAGATTGAGATACTCAAACTTCTCTTTATAGTCAAAATAAGTAGATGAGACAATAATAAGCTTCTCAACCTTTGGTAAATATTCAAAATAGTTATGTTTATAGTGGTCTAACACTAAAATCTTAATCTCATTAGCCTCTATAAATCCCTCTATATCCTCCTCAATAATATCTCTAAAGTAAAATTTTGGGTCTTTAAAATCTATATATAGTGCCTCTTCTATATCATAATTCATTAGATAATCTAAGACTAAAGAGGTCTTGCCTGATGCAGGAGAGCCATATATTAGGAGTCTATTACTAGGAGGGATATTAAACTTTCGTTGATGATAATTGATGATGGTATTGTCTCTGTTATAAAAATATTCAAGTAGTTGCATGGAGTATTTTAACATTTTCCTTTTAAAAAGGAAACAAAAGAGAGAATTTTATATAAAATATAATAAAACATATCTGTTATACAAGTTTTTAAAGGTACAATACGATTCCAAAATTTAGTTAGGAAGCCCATGAGGTATACTAACGAGTTCTTTATAAGGTAAATTAAATGGAAAAAATTAGACTTAAGCTTAAAGCTTATGATCACCGTGTTTTAGATAGATCGGTTGCTTCAATTGTTGAAGCTGTTAGACGTACAGGTGCAGAGCTTATTGGCCCAATTCCAATGCCAACTAAGATTAAAAAGTACACTGTTCTTAAATCTCCACACGTAAACAAAGATTCGCGTGAGCAGTTTGAGATTAGAATTCACGCAAGAATGATTGATATTGTTTCAGCTACTTCGGACACTATAGATTCACTTATGAAACTAGACCTAGCACCAGAAGTTGATGTTGAAATTCGTTCAATGAACAAATAGGAGTAGATGATGGAATTTATTATTGAAAAGATAGGTATGAGCCGAACTGTTGGCGTACCAAGTGTTCCTGTAACACTTCTAAAAGTTATCGAAACAAAAGTGTGTGAAGTACGTGAAGATGGTAAAGCATTGGTTGCTTACCATAGCAGTAAAAAGTTCAACAAAAGTATTGAGGGACAACAGGCTAAATTCGGTATTGACAAAGAGTTTAATAAGTTTATGACAATTAGAGTTGCAGAGGGTACAGAAGCTGGAGACTATTCAGCAGAAGCACTTGCATCAGCAGAGTTGGTAAAAACTTCACTTAATACTAAAGGTCGTGGTTTTCAAGGTGGTATGAAACGTCACGGTTTTGGTGGTGGACCAGCATCTCATGGTCATAGATTTGGTAGAAGAATTGGTTCAATTGGTAACGCCGAATGGCCAGGTCGTGTACAAAAAGGTAAAAAGATGCCTGGACAGTACGGAAACACTCAAGTTACAGTTAAAAATGATGTTGTTTCATTTGATGCTGAAAACGGAATCTTAGTATTAAAAGGTTCAATTCCTGGTCACAATGGTGCTAGAGGATTGGTAAGGATTGTTAAATAATGAGTAAAGTAGTAATTAAAACAAGTGACCTTCCAGAGTCATTTTCGGATATTAACCCACATAACCTTTATCTGTATTGTAAATCTTATCTATCAGGGATAAGAGCAAACACTGCAAAAGCTAAAACTCGTTCAGAAGTTCGTGGTGGTGGTAAAAAGCCATGGGCTCAAAAAGGTGGAGGACGTGCAAGAGCAGGTTCTGTACGTTCACCTATTTTTGTTGGTGGTGGTGTTGCTTTTGGTCCTAAGAACAATAGAAACTACACCCAAAAAGTAAATAAAAAGCAGAAGAAATTGGCTTTGAATTTTGCATTAGCTGAACTTGTGGCAGATGAGAAACTATTTATAGTTGATAATATAGTTATTGAGTCAGGTAAAACAAAAGATGCTAAAGCATTTATTGATACTTTTCAACAAAGAGATGTATTGGTAGTTAAAGAGTTGATTGATGATTTAACACTACGTGCATTTGAAAACCTTAAAAATGTTTATATTATTGAACCAAATGAATTGAATGCATACCTAGCAGCTGCTTATCACTCAGTGGTAATGGAAAAAGCTGTTTGGGAAAAATTAACGAAAGAGAGCTAAGATGGCAGATATTACAGATATTAAATCAATTCTCTATACAGAGAAGACACTTGCTATGCAAGAAGATGGTGTACTTGTTGTTCAGACTAGCCCTAGAATGACTAAAAATGGTCTAAAAGCAGTTTTCAAAGAGTATTTTGGTATTAACCCATTGAGAGTAAATTCAATGAGAGTTAATGGTAAAGTTAAACGATTCAAAGGTATCGAAGGTAAAAGACCAGACTTGAAAAAGTTCTATGTCTTCTTGCCAGAAGATGCAAAAATTGATAGTTTAGCAGTGTAGGGAGAAGAAAATGGCAATTAAATCATATAAACCAACCTCTGCAGGTAGAAGATATATTACAAACCTTGATAGTGGTGATATTACAGCAAAAGCTAGTGTAAGAAGTCTTCTTAAAAAACTTCCTCGTTCAGCTGGTAGAAACTCTAATGGTAGAATTACATCTCGTCATAGACAAGCAGGTGCAAAAAAACTATATAGAATTATTGACTTTAAAAGAAATAAATTTGGTGTTGAGGGAACAGTAGCTTCTGTTGAGTACGACCCATACAGAACATGTAGAATTTGTCTTGTGAAATATACAGATGGTGATAGAAGATATGTTCTTCAAGCCAAAGGTATGAGCGTAGGCGATAAAATCATGTCAGCAGAGAGTGGACTTGATATTAAAACAGGTAATGCAATGAGACTCAAAGCAATTCCTGTAGGAACATTGGTACATAACATTGAGCTAAATGTTGGTCAAGGTGGTACGATTGCTCGTTCTGCTGGTGGTTATGCTCAAATTATGGGTAGAGATGGCAAATATGTATCTCTTAGACTTCCATCTGGAGAGATGAGATATGTACTTGGTGAATGTCTAGCAACTATCGGTACTGTTGGTAGTGAAGATTGGGCAAATGTTGTTGGTGGTAAAGCTGGTCGTCAAAGACACAGAGGTATCAGACCACAAACTAGAGGTTCTGCAATGAACCCAATCGACCACCCACATGGTGGAGGGGAAGGTAAAACTAACTCTGGACGACATCCTGTATCTCCATGGGGTATGCCGACAAAAGGTTACAAAACTCGTAAGAAAAAAGCTAGTGATAAGTTAATTATCTCTAAGAGAAAGAAGTAAGGGTAAGAGATGGCAAGATCAACTAAAAAAGGTCCATTTATAGATGACCACTTAAAGAAAAAAGTTCTTAAAGCTAAAGAAGAGGGTTCTCACAAACCAATCAAAACTTGGTCAAGACGTTCAGTTATCTTCCCTGAGTTCATTGGTTTAACCATCAATGTTCACAACGGTAGACAATTTATCCCTGTATTTATTACAGAAAACCATGTTGGATATAAATTGGGCGAATTCGCACCAACTAGAACATTTAAGGGTCATAAAGGCTCTGTTCAGAGAAAAGGGTAGGTTATGAGTAAAGCAGTATTAAAATATACACGTGTAGCCCCTAATAAAGCTAGAATGATTGCTAGAGAAGTTCAAGGTATGAACGCAGAACTTGCACTTGCATCATTAGAATTTATGCCAAATAAAGCAGCTAGAATTATCTCTAAAGTTATTGCGTCAGCAGTAGCAAATGGTGATTTTGAGCCAGAAGAGGTTGTTATCTCTTCTTGTAGAGTAGACAAAGCAGCATCAATGAAGAGATGGAGACCAAGAGCTAGAGGAACAGCAAGTAGAATCCTTAAGCCAACAGCACACATCATGGTAGAAGTAGCAAAAGCAGAGGAGGCATAATATGGGTCAAAAAGTAAATCCTATTGGTCTGAGACTTGGAATCAATAGAAACTGGGAATCAAGATGGTTTCCTAAAAAAGAGCGAACAGTAGCTTTTATCGCAGAAGATTATAAATTAAGAAAATACCTTAAAAAAGAGCTTTTTTATGCAGGTGTATCTAATATTATTATTGAAAGAACAGCTAAAAAAGTAAGAATCACTATCGTAACTGCACGTCCTGGTATCATTATTGGTAAAAAAGGTGCAGATATTGAAAAGTTAAAATCTACATTGAATAGAATATTCAAAAAAGATATATCTATTAATATCAAAGAGGAAAAACGAGCTCAAGCTTCAGCACAATTATCAGCTGAAAATGTAGCGACTCAACTTGAACGTCGTGTTGCATTTAGACGTGCTATGAAAAAAGTTATTCAAGGTGCATTAAAATCAGGTGCAAAAGGGATTAAAGTTTCTGTTTCTGGAAGACTTGGTGGAGCTGAGATGGCTAGAACTGAGTGGTACTTAGAAGGACGTGTTCCTCTTCATACTCTTAGAGCTAAAATCGATTACGGTTTTGCAGAAGCTAGTACAACTTATGGAATTATTGGTATTAAAGTTTGGATTTTCAAAGGTGAAGTTCTTGCTAAAGGTATCCAAGCTGAACCAAAAGAAGAGAAAAGAGGTGGTCGTAAACCACGTCAGAAGAGAGGTGAATAGTTATGTTAATGCCTAAAAGAACAAAATTCCGTAAAGTTATGAAGGGTCGTAACAGAGGGAAATCATTTAGAGGTAACAAGATTGAGTTTGGAGAGTTTGCACTAAAAGCTATTTCAGCTGGTAGAATAAACTCAAGACAAATTGAAGCTGCCAGAATTACCATGACTCGTGAGATGAAGAGACAAGGTAAATCTTGGATTAGAGTTTTCCCTGATAAACCTCTTACAAGAAAGCCTCTTGAAACAAGAATGGGTAAAGGTAAAGGTTCAGTAGAAGAGTGGGTTATGAATATTAAGCCAGGAAGAATTGTATTTGAAGTAGCTGGTGTTCCTGAAGATGTTGCACGTTCAGCACTGACACTTGCTCTACATAAACTTCCATTCCAATGTAAAATTATCGCTGCGAAGGATAGTAATGAAATATACTGATATTGCAACTAAAACAGTTGAAGAGTTAAGGGCTATGTTAAAAGAGAAAAAGCTTGAGCTTTTTACACTTAAAGCAAAGCAAAAAACAATGCAACTTACTAATACAAGTGAGTTAAGAGTGGCGAAAAAAGATATCGCTAGAATTAAAACAGCCATTACAGCTGCTGCGAAGTAAGGGGTGCGAGTATGCCAAAAAGACAAATAACTGGTACAGTAATTAAAATCGCAGGTGAAAAAACAGCTACTATTGTTGTTGAACGTAAAGTTATTCACCCAAGATATCATAAGACTGTTAAAAGATTTAAAAAGTATCTTATTCATGATGAAAAAGCTACAGCAAAAGTGGGAGATACAATCTCTGCTATTGAGTGTAGACCAATGTCAAAAAGGAAAACTTTTAGACTACTTGAAATTATAAAACAGGGAGAAGAGTAATGATCCAAGGTTTTACAAGATTAACAGTTGCTGACAACTCTGGTGCAAAAGAGATTATGTGTATCAAAGTTCTTGGTGGGTCTAAGAGAAGATATGCTTCAGTAGGTGATGTTATTGTTGCCTCTGTTAAAAAAGCTCTTCCAACTGGAAAAGTTAAAAAAGGTAAGGTAGTTAAAGCCGTAGTTGTAAGAACTCACAAAGAGATTCAAAGAGAAAATGGTTCTTTAATAAGATTTGACGACAACGCTGCTGTAATTATTGATGATAAAAAACAACCAATTGGTACTCGTATTTTTGGTCCTGTAGCTAGAGAAGCTAGATATGCAGGATTTATGAAAATTGTATCACTTGCTCCAGAGGTATGGTAATGGCAAATAAAAAGTTTAAAATTAAAAAAGGCGATGATGTACTCATTATCGCTGGAGACGACAAAGGTAAAACTGCAAAAGTACTAAAAGTTCTTACAAAGCAAGATGCTGTAATCGTTGAGGGTTGTAAAATTGCGAAAAAAGCAGTTAAGCCAAGCGAAGAGAATAAAGATGGTGGTTTCCAAGATAAAGAGATGCCTATCCATATTTCTAATGTAAAAAAAGTAGAGGCGTAATCCTATGAGTAGAATGAAGCAAAAGTACAATGACATTGCACCTGCACTTAGAGAAGAGTGTGGTATTAAAAATGTAATGCAGACACCTAAGCTTGAGAAGATAGTAATCTCTGTTGGTGCTGGTGAAGAGGGTAAAGATAATAAACTTATTGCCAACATGGCAGATACTATCTCTTTAATTGCTGGTCAAAAAGCAGTTATTGTAAATGCTAAAAAATCAGTTGCTGGTTTTAAAGCTAGAGAGGGAGCACCATCAGGTATCCGTGTAACACTTCGTGGTGAAAACATGTATAACTTCTTTGATAAATTGGTCTCTATTGCTCTTCCAAGAGTAAAAGATTTCCGTGGAGTAAGACGTAAAGGTTTTGATGGTCGTGGTAACTACAACTTCGGTCTTCAAGAGCAACTTATGTTCCCAGAAGTTGAATTTGATAACATTATTAAAACTCATGGTATGAATATTACAATTGTAACAAGTACTGAAAACGATAAAGAAGCATTCACTCTATTAGAGAAACTTGGAATGCCTTTCGCTAAAGGAAAGAACTAATGGCTAAGAAATCAATGATAGCAAAACAGCAAAAACCTGCTAAGTTTAGTACCCAAGCATATACAAGATGTAATATTTGTGGAAGACCTCACTCTGTTTATAAAGATTTTGGTCTTTGTAGAATTTGTTTAAGAAAAATGGCAAACGAGGGTTTAATCCCTGGTATGAAAAAATCAAGCTGGTAAGGAGAAGTAAAAGATGATGACAGATATAATTGCAGACTCTCTTACTCGAATAAGAAATGCTGCACAAAGAAGATTAGACGTAACAACACTTCTTCACTCAAAAACAATTGAGGCTACAGTTTCTATTTTAGTAGACAAGGGTTACCTTGAGAGTTTTAAAGTAAAAGAGAATGGTGCAAAGAAAACAATTAAAGTTGTACTTAAATATGATGAAAATGGTCATAGTGTAATCAATGAAATTAAGAAAATTTCTAAGCCAGGTAGACGTGTTTACCAAAGTGCATCAGAAGTTAGAAGTTTTAAAAATGGTTACGGAACACTAGTAGTATCTACCAACAGAGGCGTGATTGCAAATGATGAAGCATTCAAGCAAAAAGTTGGTGGCGAAGTAATCTGTAGTATTTGGTAAGGAGTAGATATGTCAAGAATTGGGAAAAAACCAGTAACTGTTGCTAACGGTATTGATGTATCAGTCGATGGTACTGCTATAGTTGCAAAAAAAGGTAAATTAGAAAAAAAACTTGAGACTCATGGGCGAGTAGGAATCTCTATTGATGGTTCTGAAGTTACTTTTTCAAGAGTTGGAGAGTCTAAAGAGAGTTCAGCTTTTTGGGGAACATACAGAGCACTGTTTGCGAATATTATTGAAGGTCTTGATAAAGGATTTGAAAAATCTCTTGAGATTAATGGTGTTGGTTATAGAGCAGCTGTTCAAGGTAAAGTTCTTAACTTACAATTAGGATTTTCACATCCAATTGAGTATGCTATTCCAGAAGGATTAGAAGTTACTGTTACCAAAAATATTATTACACTTAAGGGTTCTGACAAACAAGTTATTGGACAAGCTGCAGCTGAAATTAGAAGCTTTAGACCACCAGAACCATACAAAGGTAAGGGTGTTAAGTATACTGATGAAGTTATTATCAGAAAAGCTGGAAAATCAGCTAAATAGTAGGAGTCTAGTATGTTAAAAAGTATTCAAAAAAGAAAAAATAAACTTCGTACTCAACGTAAAAGAAGAGTAAGAGGTAAAATTTCAGGAACAGTTGAGCTTCCAAGAGTATCTGTGTTCAAATCAAACAGACACTTTTATGCACAAGCAATTGATGATATTGCTGGTGTAACACTAGCTTCTGCTGATGGTAAAAAAATGGGTCTAAAAGCCAATCAAGAAGATGCTAAAAAAGTAGCTGTTGCAATGGCAGATGCTCTTAAAGCTAAAAACATCGAAACTATTGTTTTCGATAGAAACGGTTACCTCTATCATGGTGTTGTTGCTTCATTTGCAGACGCTCTTAGAGAATCTGGAATTAAGTTTTAAGGAGAGTAGATGTTAACAGAAAATATTGATAGAGAAAAGTTTGAAGAGAAAATTGTAAACATCGGTCGTGTTACCAAAGTTGTAAAGGGTGGTAGACGTTTTAGATTTACTGCACTTGTAGTAATTGGTGATAAAAATGGTACAATTGGTTATGGTACTGGTAAAGCAAAAGAGGTTCCTGATGCTATTAAAAAAGCAGTTGATGATGCATTTAAAAGTCTTGTAAAAATCAATGTTAAGGGTACTACTATTGCTCATGATATTCAGCAAAAAACAGGAGCTAGTCGTATTATCCTAAGACCAGCATCTGAAGGTACAGGAACAATTGCAGGTGGTGCAATGAGACCAGTACTTGAACTTGCAGGTATTCAAGATGTTATTGCTAAATCATTGGGTTCAAATAACCCAAATAACCTTGTAAGAGCAACAATTGATGCTCTTGTAAAGATTAAAAAGTAAGGGAGTAGATATGGGTTTACATAATTTACAACCAGCACCAGGTTCAACACGTAATAGAAAACGTGTTGGTCGTGGTCAAGGTTCAGGAAATGGTAAGACAGCTGGACGTGGTAACAAAGGTCAGAAGTCAAGAACAGGTTACTCTGAAAAAAGAGGTTTTGAGGGTGGTCAAATGCCACTTTACAGAAGATTACCAAAGATTGGTTTCTCTTCAAGAGTACTCAAACCACACTCAATTAACGTTGATAAAAACAGAGCCATTGCAGAGCTTGATGAAATCACTATGGAGACAATCGCGTCTGTATATAGACTTCAAAAATCTGTAACAAAAGTAAAACTTATTGGTACAAGTGCTAAAGATTTAGTAGCTAAAATTAAAGATGAAGCTGTTACAACGAGTGGTAAATAACCATGAGTAATGCTTTAACTCAAAAGATACTGATTACTTTTGGATTTCTATTTGCTTATAGAGTTTTAGCATACGTACCAGTTCCTGGCGTAGACACTGCTGTAATTGCCTCTCTTTTTGATGGTAAAGCAGGTATGGGGAACATGATGAACATGTTCTCTGGTGGTGCAATTCAACGATTCTCTATTATCTCACTAGGTATTATGCCTTACATTACAGCTTCTATTGTAATGGAACTTCTTGCTGCAACTTTCCCTGCTATTGGTCAAATGAAAAAAGAGCGTGATGGAATGCAAAAATATATGCAGATTATTCGTTATGCAACTATTTTTATTACTATTGTACAAGGTTTTGGTGTCTCAATGGGACTTCAAGCTATGAATGGAGCAGTATTAATCGACCCTGTAACCTTTACTATTCTAACAACAACTTCTATGTTAGCAGGTACAATGTTATTGATGTGGATTGGAGAGCGTATCACTCAAAGTGGTATAGGTAATGGTATATCACTAATTATCTTTGCTGGTATTGTTTCTGGTATTCCTGCAGCTATATCCAATACAATGACCTCTGTAAATACAGGAGAGCTTTCGTTCTTGGCAGTTATTGCTATGTTGGTTATAATTATGGCAACTATTTTTGCTATTATCTATGTAGAATTGGGAGAGAGACGTGTTCCTATCTCTTACTCAAGAAAAACAATAATGCAAAATCAAGATAAAAGAGTAATGAACTATATTCCAATCAAAGTAAACCTTTCAGGGGTTATTCCTCCAATTTTTGCTTCGGCTGTTTTAATGTTTCCTCTTACCATGTTAGGAAGTAGCTCAAATGAGTATGCTTTGATGGTAGCAGATGCACTTAAACCAGGTGGAATACTATTTACTACGGTAACATTTATATTGATTATCTTTTTTGCATTTTTCTATGCGTCTATTGTATTTAATGCAAAAGATATTGCAGACAATCTAAAACGGCAGGGTGGATTTATCCCAGGTGTTCGACCAGGTGCACATACCAAAGAGTTTATCAATACAGTTGCTAGTAACTTGACAGGTGCAGGTGCATTCTATTTGGCACTTATATCTACCTTACCATTTTTGTTGATTAACTCAATTGGAGCAGCCTTCTACTTTGGTGGTGTTGCTGTTCTTATTATTGTTCAAGTTGCTCTTGATACAATGAGAAAAATTGAAGCACAAATTTACATGAACAAATATGAAACTTTAGGTGCAGTAGGTTTATAATGGCTATTGCACTTCGTAAACCCAATGAGTTGACCAAGCTAAAATTAGCTGGGTCAATTGTTGGTAAAACATTAAAATATCTCCGTGAAAATATTACTGTAGGAATGAGTTTAAAAGAGATAGATGCTATGGGTGAAGCGTTTATTCGTGAGCATGGTGCAGAACCCTCTTTTAAAGGTCTATATGGCTTTCCTGCTTCTGTTTGTACCTCACTTAATGAAGTATGTATACATGGTATCCCCACAACATATAAAGTTCAAGAGGGCGATATTCTAGGTCTCGATTTAGGTACTAAAATAGATGGTTATTTTGGAGATGCAGCGATAACAATGCCTATTGGTAAAATATCTAAAGAGGATGAAGAGCTTATAGCTTGTTCCAAAGATGCACTCTATCATGCGATAGAAAATATCAAAGTTGGAATGAGATTCAAAGAGTTGTCTCATGTTTTAGAAACCTTTATTCTTGGACGTGGATTTATCCCTTTACGAGATTTTTGTGGTCATGGAATAGGTAAAAAACCTCATGAAGAACCCAATATCCCAAACTATGTTGATGGAAAAGTAAAGCAAGGTCCAAAGATTAAAAATGGTATGGTATTTTGTTTAGAACCGATGATTTGTCAAAAGAGTGATGAACCTGTTGTCTTAGAAGATAGATGGTCTGTTGTATCTAAAGATGGTCTACGTTCATCACACTATGAACATACCGTAGCTATAATTGATGGCAAAGCAGTAATTTTAACAGATGCTTAACAGCAAAACAGTACTAATTTCAAAGGAGAAATAGATGGCTAAAGATGATGTAATAGAGATAGATGGTAAAGTGATAGAAGCACTACCAAATGCAACATTTAGAGTTGAGTTAGAGAATAAACATGTGATTTTATGTCATATCGCAGGAAAGATGAGAATGCACTACATCAAAATCTTACCAGGTGATAGAGTAAAAGTTGAATTAACACCATATAGCCTTGATAAAGGTCGAATTACATTTAGGTATAAATAGAGTGACTATTTGGAAATATACCGAAGAGAAGCCTAAACATCTTTTAGTGAAACTCTACAAAGAGAACCATGGAGAAGGTGATTTTTTAGGTGACTTAGATGATGATATTATCAAAAAAATAATTTTGGAGATAAAGCCTGATATAGATATTAATCAGGCTTTTGGAACACTTAGTTATTTTGGAATGTTGCCTATTTTGGTAATTAAATAGTTTACCGCTCTATATATACTTTCTTACATTTTGGAGAACTCTCTCTCCATTTTTATCTTCTTTAAAATATATTATAATAATAAATTATTTATAGATATAAATCTATTGTCTAAAAGGGTAAAATTTACTCTTATAAATCTATAATTATATAATAATAATATAGATTATCTTTTGTGCAAGTATTTTTTTGTTATCCTTAAAAATAAATTATGATTATTATATATAATAAGAGGAGTACATATTGAGTGTATACAAAGATGGACACTATGTTATAACCGATATAGCAGGAAAATTGGGAAAGGCTTTTATACAAAATCCTTTAACTGCTGTATTGGGTATTGTTATTTTAATGTTGGGGTGGATTTCTTTGACTACTATGCCAAGAGAGGAAGACCCACAAATTGCAATTTCAGGTGGTGGGATTATTGTAGCTATGCCAGGTGCAACACCCAATCAAATTGAAAAAGTTATATCAATTCCACTGGAGAAAAAACTTAGAGAAGTTAAGGGTGTTGAGCATATCTATAGTACCTCAATGGAGAATGTTGGTATTATTAATATCATGTATTACATTGGAGAGAATAGAGAAGAGTCAAATCTAAAGCTTTATGATAAAGTGATGCAAAATATGGACAAGATGCCTCATGGAGTTATGCCTCCTATGGTTAAGCCATTTGATATTGACATTGATGTACCTATCGTAACGATTGCTTTTTATCAAAATGCTGATTCCAATATCTCTCTTTTGGACTTTACACATAAAATACGTGCATTAGATACAGAGATAAATGGTATTGAGAATGTAGCAAAAACGAAACTCTATGGAGCACATATAGAGCAGTATACAGTAAAAGTTAATGTTGATAAGATAACAGGTTATCATGTATCTATGGGACAAGTGATGATGGCAATCAAAAAGTTCTCTAAAAATGCTCCAAGCATCAAAGGTAAAACTAATGGAGATAAGATTATTCGATTTAGTGTCGTTAATGCTATTAATAGTGTCAAAGATTTAGAAAATGTTATGGTCTCTAGGTATCGAGACAACCCTCTCTATCTCAAAGATATTGCTAATGTTACAAGAGGTATAGATGAACAAAATTTTCAAAATGTAGATTTTAGATACAGACCAAATAGTGATACCTCTAAAAAATTAACAGATAATAGAAGACAGATAACTCTTGCCATCTCTAAACTAGCAGGAACAAATGCTGTATTTATAGCTGAAGATATACTCTCTTTTGTTAAAGAGCATGAAGCAGAGTTCAAAAAATTAGGAATAGGGTATAAAGTAACAAGAAACTATGGAGAGAGAGCCAATCATGCTGTCAATGAACTGATGGAGCATCTCTTAATTACTATTGTCATTATTGCTATAATGTTGGTTTTTGCTTTAGGTTGGAGAGAGTCGATTATTGTAACCTTCTCTGTACCTGCTATTTTGGCTATTACTCTTTTTATTGCTTATGTCACAGGTCAAACCATGAATAGAATTACACTATTTGCATTTTTATTATCTCTAGGATTATTAGTTGATGCAGCTATTATTGTGATTGAAAATATCCATAGACATCTCCATGATGAGGAGAATATAAATAAAGATATGGAAGATATACTTATAGAAGCAACCGATGAGGTAGGAGCACCTACAAATATAGCAACATTAGCCATTATATTGACAATGGTGCCAATGGCATTTGTAGGTGGTATGATGGGGGCATTTATGAAACCTATTCCTTATAATGTTCCTGTGGCTCTTTTATCTTCACTATTTGTTGCTTATATCTTTACACCTTATCTTAGTCTAAAACTTCTAAACAAACCTAAACATGATGAAACCTATGATGAAGAGATGAATCCCTATGGAATTTGTGAAATTTGTCAAGGATTACATCATACCCATGAACACGAAGAGAAACATACCGATATAGATAACAAAGGGGATAAATAGATGAAAAAGTTTGAGAATTTTATTTTTTGGATTTTAGATAGTAAGTTTAGAAAAACTTTAGTAATTATTTTAACAATTCTTGCATTTTTTGCATCACTTTTAATGTTTCCTTCAAAAGCTGTTCTAGCTAGAATGTTACCAGGTAAAAGTGCTACAACATTCTCTATCTATGTCGATACACCTACAGGAAGTTCTATAGAAGAGACAACAAAGGTAACTGATTGTATATCTACTGTATTAGAAAAAGAGAAATCAATTTTAGATATTTCTACCTATTATGGTCAGGGTATTCCTCTGGATTATGCTGGATTGGTTAAAGGCTCTATGATGAAAAGAACCGAAAATGTTGCTGAAATGTCTATTAACTTAACACCTATTCATGAACGAGATGAACCCTCATTTTTAATGGTCAGTAGGCTTCGTCCTGTTTTAAACAAAGAGTGTTCTTCACTTGTAGCAGGTACAACCATCAAATTGGTTGAACAACCATCAGGACCACCAACTTTGGCTCAGATTGTTGTAGAGGTACAAGGTAAGAATCTTGAGAAGATGAGAAAACTATCTACAGAAGTCGCTAATATCTTATCTCATACCAAAGATTTAGTAGATGTTGATATTTTAGCTGATGATATTTATGATACATATAAATTGATTCCCGATGTTAAAAAAATTGCCGATGAGTCATTGACTGTAGAACAAGTTAATAATATCTTGTATCTATCCTTTGAAGGAATGTCTATTGCAGCTAAAAACTCTGAAAATAGTTTAGTTCAAATACCTATATTTTTAGTTTTAGATGATAAAAATAGAAGAATGAAAGGAGATGATGCTAAAGCTATCAAAGATAAGCTTAGTAAATTAAATTTGATGAATAGACTTGGAGAACAGATTTCAGTTGATGAAGTAGTCAAAATAGTAAAAGTTAAATCATCTCCTACCATTATGCACAAAGATTTAAAACGAACCATAAATGTAATAGCAGAGACCGATAATGTATCTCAAGTATACCCTCTACTCGATGCTCGTGAGACGATGATGGAGTATTTTAAATCTAAGTATATAGTAGATACTGTTGGGTTATCTACCTATATGTTTGATTTGAAATTGACCGATAAAGAGACAGGAGAGAAGTTCCTCTTGCGTTGGGACGGAGAGATGAAAGTAACCTTGGATACCTTTAGAGATTTGGGTGCTGCATTTATTGCTGCGTTGGTTCTTATCTTCTTCTTGTTGGTTATTTACTATAAAAGCTTTGTATTGAGTGGTATTATCTTGGGAGGCTCTATGTTGTCTCTTATTGGTGTTATTTTAGGACATTGGGTTGCTGATTTGGTTACAGAACAGACTTTCTTCTTGACAGCTACCTCTCTAATTGGATTTATTGCTCTAATGGGTATATCATCAAGAAACTCACTACTATTAATTGACTTTGCAAAGAGTCTAATCAATGAGCATGGAATGGAAAAACGAAGAGCTATCGCCCACGCATCTGCTACTAGAGCTATACCTATCTTTTTGACAGCTATTGCTATCATTTTGGGTTCGGCATTGTTAGCAAGTGACCCAATATTTGGTGGTCTTGGTGTGGCATTGATTTCAGGTACAATAGCTGCTGTATTTGTATCGCTTCTTTTTGTTCCTGTATTGATGGATAATGCAAAAGATATGAATAAAACCGAGTAGATTTTGTTTAAAGCTAGGGTATTGTCATTGGGCTTTATAACGCTAATGATAATAACTCTATTCTATCTATTGGAGACCAAAAGAGGTTATGATAGATTAGAAAAATTAATTGAATATTATATATCAGATAGGGTCGATAACGATATAGATATTACTCTATTAGATATAGATGATTATCCAAATATTAGAATAGAGTTAACTATCAATAAGGGAGCAAATCTATCTCTATATGGAGTAATCAATAGAGATACTATCAATATGAAGTATCATCTTTGGGGTAGTTCATTAGATTTTGATGAACTTCATCTAAAAGATAGATTTAATCTTTTTGGTAGAGTAAAAGGTAAATTTAATCTATTAGATATTTCTGGATATGGAGAGATATTTGATGGAGGTATAACCTATCAGTTAAGTAAGACTCAAAATGAGATGAGAGATATTATATTCTCCCTAAAAAGAGCAAAGAGTGAAAAAATACTACTATTTTTAGATGAAGAGCCTATTATTAAATCTTTTATAGATATAAATGGCACATTTAGCACCTTTGGAAAATATACAAAGATAGGTCAAACCAAACTCTATCTGCACAAGACAACTATTCCTATTAGGGAAAACAATCTAACGGTTACATCAACTATGTTTGTAGATTTTAATAATACGACCTATAGATATAGAGGTTTTATATATTCAGATATATCGTCCATAAATATAAAAAATGGTCTCTATCATGAGGGAAAAAAGAGAGTAACTTTTGACTATAATTTATCTATAAAAAAATTTAATAGATTGATAAAAGATAAAATTGATATAGATGGAAATCTATTCTATAATAGAGATAACAACTCATTTAAGATATATGGAAATAGTAATAAGTTTGGAGGAGATATAAAATTTCAATATGAGAAAAATAGTTTAACTATAAAATTACAAGATGTATCATTAGTAAAAATAGTAAACTTCTTTGAGTATAAATCTCTATTTAATAGTTATCTA
>JALSOO010000248.1 GCA_026986355.1 Campylobacteraceae bacterium
TAATAAGTTTGGAGGAGATATAAAATTTCAATATGAGAAAAATAGTTTAACTATAAAATTACAAGATGTATCATTAGTAAAAATAGTAAACTTCTTTGAGTATAAATCTCTATTTAATAGTTATCTATATGGAGATATAAATTTTAATATAAAAGATAGACTATTAATTATAGATATAAAACTAGATAGATTACATTTTTTTCATAATGATTTTAGTAATAGTATAGAGAAAGAGTTGTCAGTTGATATCGTAGGTATGGATTTTAATCAAAGTAGATTCTATGGTGGATATAAAGACTCCATAATTCATACTACTCTAAAAATTGATGATGGTAAAAAAAATCATATTTTTTTGACCAATAGCTTATTAAATATGATAAATAAAAAAATCTATTCTAAATTTGAGATGATATTAAATGGAAAAGAGGTTTTTGGTCAAATCCATGGAACATTAGATAATCCACAATTTGATGTGGATAGAGATAAATACATTGAATATAAGATAAAAAAAGCATTTGGTGGATAAAATAGTTAATAATAATTCTTTATAATAATTAAATATTAATAAAAAAGATATTTTTAAATAAAAAAGGATATTATCCCATTAAGTAAAAGAAAAGTTAGGACTGTAAAGATGAGAAATTTAGAAAAGTTATTAATAACAATAATAATGGTATTAGGTGTTATAGTTAGTGTGTTAAATGCAGAAGAGGAGAAATCCTATTGGGATAAAATTACCGATGTAGTATCTACGGATAAGATAGATAAAGTATTAAATAATATTTCAGACAAAATAGATATTGATGACAAAGAGAGTAGTATTGTAAAAAAGCTAAAAGATAAGCTTCCTGATGTAATCAGTACTCCTGCTAGCTATATGGTAAATTCTGCTTCAGATATGATGAGAGCAACATTAGCTAATGATAAAGATTTAGCAAAAAAAGCAGATAAAGATCTGAAAAAGATTGATGACAATCAGACAATAGCCAAAGATATAGACCAATACTATATTGATTTACAAAAAGTTATGAAAAAGATAGATATTCCAAAAGATTTAAAGCTAGATGTCAAAGTCTATATGAACCCTATGCTCTATATATTGACCTTTCCAAATGGAGCTATTCGTGTAAATAGTGGTGTTATAGAGGCATTAAATGATAATGAATTACTATTTCTTATGGCTCATGAGATAGCACATCTAAAAAACAAAGATTATAAAAGTAGTTATCGAAAAGCACATGCAATGTTTGCAATAGAAGATGCTATCAATATGTTAGGTTCAGGAGTTGCATCTACCTCCAATGGTCTTCTATCTAGTGTAACTTCTAGTATGAGAAAATCAAGATTTCAAAAAGATGAAGAGTTTCGTGCAGATGAATATGCGATAGATGTATTGAAAAAAAATGGAATTGATAAAAAATATGCAGTAGATGCTTTGGAGTATCTACAATATATGAATGCTCCAATTTTGAAATTGCACCCTACAGGATATGAACGAATCAAACATATCAAAGATGACCTTTAAGCAAAAGTTAATATAATTAACAAAAAAGAAGGATTTTTTGTGCAAGAGGATGAGCCTAATTATGAAGAGAGACTATTTAAAGAGAGAGAAAAGGTACATAAAAAAGAGATAAAAGCTTTAGAGAAACAGATATTTATATCCAATTTAAAAGCATGGATAGTTGGGATTATCTTAATTTCAGAGATTATCTTTATCGCTTCTCTCTTTTCTAAATCTGGATTATTTGAAGATGTAAGTACCTCCAAAAATAGAGTAGCCATTATTCGATACAATAAACCTGTAACAGAGAAGTTTACCACGACTGTTATGGAGAAGATGGACGAGATAAAAGAGGATAAAACATATAAATCCGTACTCTTTATTATGGGGTCTCCAGGAGGTTCTCCAACTGCAAGTGAAGAGCTTAGTGAGTATCTAAAAGAGTATCAAAAAGAGAAACCTATAACAATGTATGTAGACTCTATCGCTGCTAGTGGTGGCTACTATATCGCTTCTGCTATCAAACCACTTATAGCCAATAAAAATGCTATAGTAGGTTCTATCGGTGTTATTATGCCTCATTATAATTTTGGAGAGTTAGCTAAAAAAGTAGGTGTAGAGGAGGATTTTATGGCATCAGGAAAATTCAAAAAACCTATTAGTATGTTTGCTAAAATAGATGAAGAGAATAGAAAATATATGACAGAACATCTACTAAAGCCAACCTATAATAACTTTATAGAGTCTGTTGCTAAAAATCGTGGTCTAAAAAAAGAGGATATTCTACCTTTTACAGAGGGTAAGATATTTGTTGCTAATGTTCCAGCTATTCAAGGTATTTTAGTTGATGAAATATCTTCATTATATAGAGTTAAAAAAGATATTAGAGCAGATTTCAATGGTACAAAAATTGATTTTGTAGATATAAATCTTGAAAAAGAGCCATCATTTCTACCTGAAATAAAATTAAATTTGGGATTAGATAACCTACTTTCTTCTTCCTTTAGCCCTTCTTTTTCTTTTTAACTTTATATCTGTATTGTAGAGTGTAATGAGAGTATCACCTACAACTACAAGGGTAATACCACCCTTGTCTCTAATCTTTAAAATAGTATTCCTGTAACTATTTAATAGTATTTTATGCAGTGGATTTCCTATTCGTTTTACCTTTCTATGCTCTTTATCCAATTTTTTGATAATCTTATCACAACTCTTTCTATTTAAAATGATTTTATCATTTCGTAGAGTACCTAGAATCAATACCATATCTAGTAAATCTTTATGCATTCCTCGTTGAGACATCTTTTGCATACTATGTTTTGTTTTTATAATCAAAATAGAGCCTTCCTTTAAGTTTGAAAATAATAACAGAATATATTTAATGATTAGATAATAGAGTTAATAGATTTTACGTAACAACTATACTATTAAATAGTAGTTTATACTTAACTTATTTTAAAACAGTTATAGTTATTAGTAAAAAAGATTATAATATACAAAAAAATTTTTGGAGAATAACAAGATGAAAAAAACAATCATTATGTCAATAATAACATCTGCACTACTTACTAATCTATATGCACAAGAGCATAAAAGTCCAGCTACGATTTTGGAAGAGGCTTTAGTTAAAATGGAAGCTTTAGTTGCTGATACAAATATCACTACAACAGAGTCAAATATAACAAATCTAGATATTAATAGTACTGTAACTGATACAAATATTACAAAGGTAGATATTAATACAACTACAACAGAGTCAAATATTACAAAGGTAGATACCAATAGTAGTTTTACATTAGGTAAATATGGAACTTTTAAATTTGAAAAAGCAAATAAAAATGTCTATATTATGCATGGTCCAGTAGTTAGCCCAAACAGAGAGAACCAAGGATTTATGAATAACCCTGCTGTTATCGAAGCCAAAGATGGATTGATAGTGGTTGACCCAGGAGGAAACTATAATATTGGTAAAAAAATATTAGCAGAGATAGAGAAGATAAGCCATAAACCTATCATAGCTATATTTAATACACATAAACATGGAGACCATTGGTTTGCAAACAGAGCTATTGTAGAGAAGTATCCAAATATTGATATTTATGCACACCCAAATATGATAAAAGCCTCAAAAGAGGGAGAAGCTGATGTTTGGTATGGTATCTTAAATAGAACAACAGGAAATCTAAAAGGTACAAAACCATTTGCATTTCCAAATAAACCCTTACTTGATGGTGCAAAGATTGATATAGATGGTCAAAAATTTATCGTCCAACATCCACAAGATGCACATACTGATACCGATTTGGTTATCGCACATCTAAACTCTATGACACTATTTCTAGGAGATAATGTAATGAAAGGTAGACTTGGTAGTTTTGATGAATCTTCTAGTATATTAGGAAATATAGAGCTACTAGAAAATATCAAAAAAGAGACAAACTTTACACTCTATGTACCAGGTCATGGAAAATCGGGTAAAAGAGATGAGACTATAGACCCATTTTTAAACTATCTAAAGCTATTAGCCACAGAGGGTAAAAAAGCCTATGATGAGGATAAAGAGTCGTATGAGGTAAAAGATGAGGTTATGAAAAAATTATCATGGATGAAAGATTGGGACGCTTTTAAACGAAATATGCCAGCACACCTAAATAAAGTGATGTTAGAGATAGGAGAAGAGGAGTTAGCACAAGAGTAGTTTTTTCGATATAATACGAAAAAATTAATTTTAGGATTAAAAATGTTGGTAGCCCCAAGTATACTTTCAGCTGATTTTGGTAATTTAGCTAATGAAGTAAAAGCGATTTGTAATGCAGAATGTGACTTGGTTCATGTAGATGTTATGGACGGTCATTTTGTACCAAATCTTACTATTGGACCTGTTGTAGTCTCTGCTGTGGCAAAGGCTACTACAAAACCTATGGATATTCATCTCATGGTTGAAAACAACACCTTTTTTGTTGACCTCTTTGCACCTCTTAGACCAAAATATATCTCATTTCATATCGAAGAGGAGAAACACCCACACCGTCTAGTCCAATATATTCGTTCATTAGGAGTAAAACCAGCTATTGTATTGAATCCTCATACACCACCAGAGAGTATAGAGTATCTATTAGCAGATATAGATATGGTTCTTTTAATGTCGGTCAACCCTGGTTTTGGAGGACAACAATTTATCCCATCTGTTCTTGAACGGGCAAAACGGTTAAAGGCATTGATAGAGCTACATAATCCCAACTGTCTAATAGAAGTAGATGGAGGAGTAAATAACCAAAATATCAATGCTTTAAAAGAGGCAGGTGTAGATATAGTAGTCGCAGGTTCATATGTTTTTGGAAATAGAGATGGTTATAAAGAGGCTATTAACTCTTTAAAGATATAATTTTTTACTTTTGGGAAATAGGAGGAGATAGATATGAGAGTAAAGATATGTGGTATTACCAATTTGCAAGATGCACTACAAGCTATAGAGTCTGGAGCAGATGCTTTGGGGTTTGTTTTTTATAGAGAGTCTCCACGATATATAAAACCAAGTGATGCTAAAAAGATTATCGAGAAGCTACCACCTTTTATTGGTAGAGTAGGACTCTTTGTAAATGAGGGGATTGATACTATTGATACCATCTCCAAATATTGTGATTTGACCCTGTGTCAAATACATTTTGATGTAGATGCCCAAGCTTTGGATATGATTGCTTCAAAGACTCTACCTGTTATTCGTGCAAAAGAGCCAAAAGATATTTTACAATATAGCAATAGATATAGATTGGTTGATGTCTATTCTACAGAGTATGGAGGAACAGGTAAACGTCTCAATTTAGAGTGGTTTGATGGTATTGATTGCTCCAAAATAATATTGGCAGGTGGATTAACCCCTGAAAATGTAGAAGAGGTTAAAAGATATAACTTCTATGGTGTAGATGTAAGTTCGGGTGTAGAGAAGATTAAAGGTAGAAAAGATTATGCAAAGGTTACTAAATTTATAAAAAATGCAAAAAGTTTATGAAGAGCTAACCTCTGCATTTAGACGCAACGGTGGTTATCTATCCCAATTATCATATGAACGTATTGTTAAAAAGCATACTTCTCTTTTTGAAGAAGAGCCTGATACTCTACTCTTAATACTTCAATCTTCAGGTTATCCTATTGACAAAGAGGGAGATAGATATATTTTAGAGAGCTATTTTACGCCCTATTTTGAGCAACAATATTGTATTGTAGATATTGAGACCAATGGTAGTAAACCTGAAACAGCACAAGTGATAGAGGTTGGAGCTGTTATGGTTCAAAATGGTAAGATTATTGACCGTTTTGAGAGTTTTGTGGAGTGTACCTTTATCCCTGAATATGTTAGCAAAATTACAGGAATTAACACTAGTGATTTGGTTGATGCCTCAAATCAAACAGATGTCTTATATAAGCTTAGACTCTTTATGGGAAATGCTGTCTTTGTAGCACATAATGCAAATTTTGATTATGGATTTCTAAATTACTCCTTTGAGCATTGTGGATTAGGAACTATCGGTAATCCAAAGCTCTGTTCTATAGATTTATCACGCCGAACAATAAAGAGTGAGCGTTATGGATTATCCTATTTAAGTGAATCCTTGGATTTAGGTGAACATAATGCTCATCGTGCCTTTTCTGATGCCTTGGCTACCTCTAAGTTATTAGAAATAACCTTTAAAAATCTACCAAATTATGTAACCACGACTGATGAACTGCTTCGTTTTTCAACCTCTAGTCGCAAAGAGAGAACAAATAGCAAGTAAGATTAAGACCATTGCTTTAATCACAGGGCTTAGTGAAGAGTAGATTGAAGGCTTGTGAAAGAGTTCTTTATATAAAATAGG
>JALSOO010000249.1 GCA_026986355.1 Campylobacteraceae bacterium
AAACTCAACAACCTCATCAAAATCTAATCGTAGCTGTTTTGATTGTTCATTGACTCTATAACCCATGGGTAGCAACATAGATATTTGAAATTTTGTACTATCTAGCTCTAAAAGCCTCTCTAGTTTCTCTTTTTCAAACCCCTCAATAGGGCAAGAGTCAATCCCCTCAAACGCTCCTGCTGTCATCATATTGGCCACAGCTATATAGGTTTGTCTTGCTGTCCACTCATAGATATGTTTATCGGAACTAAGAGTATTGGCTAGATGGTTGGAGTAGAGGTCAATGTAGCCTTTTATCTGCTCTTGGCTCAATGCTCTTCTAGCAAAACGCTTCTCTACCTCTCCTGATGATGGTTTAACACTCTCTATTCCTGCTAAAACCACTATCAAATGCGAACAGGTAGTTATTTGTGGTTGATTCCAACATAGTGGTCTCATCTTCTCTTTTAACTCTTGGTTTGTAATGACTAAAAATTTCCACGCCTCCATACCAAAAGAGCTTGGACTGGTTCTTCCTGCTTCTAATATATATCTAATTTTTTCATCTGAAATCTTTTTGGTTGTATCAAATATCTTACAAGCATGTCTAAATGCCATCGCTTTTGTAAATTGATTTTGCATATTTTTTCCTTTTTTACTATTTTAATTTAATCCTCATAGAGTTACCTACAACGAGTAGAGAACTCAAACTCATAGATAATGCAGCAACAAATGGAACTATATAACCTGCCATAGCGATTGGAATGGTTACAAGATTATATATCAATGAGATAACTAAATTTTGCTTAATAAAGTTAAATGTTCTTCTTGATATAACAAAACTATCTTGTATCGAATGAAGAGAGTTGTTGAGTATGACTACATCACTAATCGCTAAGGCTACATCTGCACCACTTCCCATAGCTATTGCTATATTTGCTTTGGAGAGTGCTAGAGTATCATTGATACCATCTCCAACCATTACTACTACTCTACCCTCTCTCTTGAGAGTATCAATATAATTGGATTTATCTATAGGAGAGAGTTGAGATTTATATTTAGCTATTCCTACCTCATCACAAACTCTTTTAGCTACTAACTCGTTATCTCCTGTTGCCATAATTACCTTAACATCTATACTCTTAAAGTACTCTATTAGCTCTTTAGCTCCCTCTTTGACTCTATCCTCTAACTCAAAGGTAGCTATCAACTTATCATCTATTGCAAAATGATATAAACTATAATAACTCTCTCTATCAATCTCAATATTTGACTCTTTTAGGAGTTTAGAGTTCCCACCTAATACCATTTTGCCTTGATAGGTAGCTTTTAATCCTTTGGCTTCTAACTCTTCTACTCTATCGAACTCTATATTTTTTATGTTCTGATAATTTTCTAATAGATAGCTTTTTATAGCCAAACTAATAGGGTGTGTAGAGCTATCTGCTAATTTATACAGAATTGGTATCAACTCCAAAGAGAGTGTTCCATCTATATTTTTGACACTCAACTCTCCTTTGGTTATTGTTCCTGTTTTGTCTACAACTATAGTATCTGCTTTGGCAAATGTCTCTATAAACTTTGCCTCTTTAAAGAGTAATCCTCTCTCTGTAGCCCAAGACAATCCAACAAGTGATGCAATAGGTGTAGCTAGAGCCAATGCACAAGGACACGCTATAACAATAACAGAGATTCCTACAACCAAAGCTTGTTCAAAATCATCTCCATAAAGATACCAACCAATAAAGGTAAGTAGAGCAAGAGTCAATATAGTAATAGAGAATCCTTTAGAGAGTTCATTGGTTGTCTCCTCTATTTTAGGCTTGGAGGAGAGGGAATCTTCTAATAGGGTAACGATATTATTGAGTGTAGAGTTTGCATAATTTTTAGTAGCTGTATATCGTACTACCTCTCCTATATTTATAGTTCCACTAATAATCTTATCGCCTGTTTGTTTCTCAATAGGCTTAGACTCTCCACTCAGACTACTCTCATCAAATATAGCAGTTGAACCGATTAAAATCCCATCTACAACTGCTTTTTCTCCTCTTTTTAACTCTAGGATATTGCCTACTTCAATATCATCTAAGGCTACAACCTTTTTTGCTCCATCTTGTATAATAGTTGCATCAAGTGGTATCTCTGAGTAGATTTTGTCCATTATATCAACAGCATTTTTTTTGCCAATAACCTCTAAATATTTTCCAACAAGTACAAAGGTAATAATCATAGCTACTGAATCAAAATAGCTATGTCCCTCTCCACCAAATAACACATATAGTGAATATATATATGTAAGGATAGCTCCTGATGAGACTAGAAAATCCATATTTACTATTCTATTTTTTAGACCAAAATATGCCCCTTTAAAAAATATCCAACCACTATAAAATAGTACAGGTGTAGCAAATATAAACTCTGCAATATGAACTAAGTGTAGTGTTTCAGGCTTCATACCACTAAAAAAACCTGCATATTTAGCTACATCTATCATCATAATATTCATACTTGCAAATATAGCTATTGCCATACGCATAAAGTAATCTTTTTTACTCTTGGTAGCTTTTATATCCTCTTTGCTTCTCTCATAAGGATAAGCATTATAACCGATACTTCTAATCGTATCTATTATGGTAGAGAGTGCAATAATATCTTCGTCCCAAATAATCTTGGCTTTATTATTGGTAAAGTTAATAGAGGCTTCAACAATCCCCTCTTTTGTAGCTAAAATCTTCTCATTGAGCCAAATACAAGCTGCACAATGAATCCCTTCTATAATCAAATCAACCGAACTAAATCCATCTGATGTCGTTTTTATATATCGTTGTCTAAAGCTATCCATATCAAAGCTACTACTATCTTCATCGACTTGAAGAGGTGGAGCTATTTTACTATTTCCCATCTTGTCATAGAAACTATCTAACCCATCATCTTTGAGTAGATGATAGACACCTTGACAACCATTGCAACAAAAATAGACATTAGGATTATCCTCTTCTACTATCATTACATTTTCATCAAACTCTAATTGACAATGAGTACACTTAACTTTAGACAAAATTATCCTTTCTGTCACTATACATAACTTAAAATAATGTTTATTATAATATATAGATATACTAAGCAGTATTATAGCTTATTTCTGTATTATAGAGATATTATTTAAAAAAAACAAGGAGTTTACCGATGCCATATCGTATTAAACGCTACTATGGATATGTTCTTGCTACAATTGTATCATTAAGCATACCATTTATCACAATTGGAGGAAACCATATTTTCCTACTCTCTTTTGACAAAAAACAACTGCATCTAATGGGAACGGCTTTTGATATGCAAGAGCTTTACATGATGCCATTTTTGCTTATGCTTCTATTTATTGGTATCTTTGCTGTTACGGCTGTTGGGGGTCGTGCATTTTGTGGTTGGGCATGTCCTCAAACTATATTTAGAGTTATCTATCGAGACTTAATAGAGACAAAGCTTCTAAAACTTCGTAAACGAATTGGAAACAAACAAAAAGAGCCTGACTATTCTAAAAAAGGTAATAAAGTTAAACGATTAATTGGAATTTTGATTTGGACTCTTTTAGCTTCTATTGCTGCTGCTGACTTTTTATGGTTCTTTGTTCCACCTGAAGATTTCTTTAGCTACTTAGCCAATCCATCAGAGCATACTATTCTAATAGGTTTTTGGCTTGGGGTTATCGCTTTTTTAGTCTATGATGTTGTTTTTTTAAAAGAGGATTTCTGTATCTATGTATGTCCCTACTCAAGAGTTCAATCGGTTCTCTATGATGAAGATACACTTCAAGCTATCTACACACCAAAAAGAGGTGGAGAGATTTATAATGAAAATCATGAAAAGCTTGTATTTAAACAAAAAGATTTACCAGATGCAAATAATGAGTGTACCACATGTGAAAAGTGTGTAACGGTATGTCCTACACATATTGATATTAGAAAAGGTACACAACTAGAGTGTATCAACTGTCTTGAGTGTGTTGATGCATGTACAACTGTTATGGGCAAACTAGGAAAAGAGTCTCTTGTTCAATGGTCGAGTGTAAATGAGATTTATAATGACAAAAAGACAAAAATACTTCGTGGTAAAACATATATGTATATTGTAGCAATTATTGCTATTCTTATTGGTTTAGTGGCTATGGGTGGAACAAAAGAGTACATGCTTCTGAATGTAAACAAAACAACCCAACTCTATAAAATCAAAGATAATGGGCATAGAGTAGAGAATAACTTTCTACTTCTTTTCCAAAATACAGAATCTAAAACCCATACATATAAACTTGAAGTAGTGGGAGAGTATGCAGGAAAAATAAAAATTGAGAGATTTAAATCTCTAACACTTAGCCCTCATAAATTGGCAAAAAAAGTAATTAAATTAGCTACAACTGAAAAACTTGTAACAACAAGTGAAAAGGATACAGCACTTCCTGTTATGTTAAAAGCATATGCTATTGATGAACCAGATAGAGTAGTTGTATATAGAAAAGCTGTATTTATCTACCCTAGAGCTGATAAATTAAAATAGCTATTAAAAAAGGTTAAATAAAGTTCTTTACTTTATCTTAGTTTTTTGATATAATATTAGCATGAAAAAGCTAATATTATATCTAATTCTATCTACTTCATTTCTATTTTCTATACAATCCAATGTTCTTTTTATCAAAAATAAGAGTGGAAAAGTACAAAAAGGGAAACGAATTCATCATAAAAACAATATCTACTATGATAATCTCATAAAAGAGCAACAAAAACTTTTAAAAAAACTCAATAGATTAAAAAAGAGAAGAGTCAAAAGTGGATACTATGACAAAACATCTCTACTAAAGACAGCAAAAGAGTATTTGGGTGGCAAATATGTATGGGGTGGTACTCTACCATCAGGGTTTGACTGTTCAGGATATACTCAATATCTATACAAAAAAGAGGGTGTTCAAATCCCACGAACAGCCTATTACCAATCAAAAGTAGGCAAAGAGGTATCTCCATGGGAGCTAAAAAAAGGTGATTTACTCTTTTTTCTAACTGATAAAAAACGTGGTATTCCCATCACACATGTAGGTATGTATATAGGTAATGATAAATTTATACATGCAGCATCACGAAAAAAAGGAATTATTATAAGTTCATTTTCCAAAAGTAGATACAGAAGATTATTTGTGAAAGCTACTCGAATTATTAGGTAAAAAAGTGGATAGCCACAATGGCTACCCTTAGCAATCTAATCAAAGAGTATTACGAACAATAGTAACAGCTTCAACCATATTTTCTAAACTTGGTTTTACCTCTTCCCATTTTCGTGTTTTCAATCCACAATCTGGATTAATCCATAATTGCTCTTTTGGTAGAACTTCTAATAGTAGTTTAATTTGAGTAACAATCTCTTCTACTGTTGGAACTCTAGGAGAGTGAATATCATAAACACCAGGCCCTACCTCTTGTTTGTAGCCAACCTCTTTAAATATTTTGAGTAGTTCATTACCACTTCTTGCTGTCTCGATAGAGATAACATCAGCGTCCATGGCCTCAATGGTTCTAATAATATCATTAAATTCAGAGTAACACATGTGAGTATGGATTTGTGTCTTTTCCCATGCTGTACTTACTGCAATTTTGAAGTCACGAACTGACCACTCTTCATAATATTTAATCTTTTCGGCTCTTAATGGATAGCCCTCTTTAAATGCAGCCTCATCGACTTGAATAATTTTAATTCCTGCCTCTTGTAAATCGTTAATCTCATCACTAAGAGCTACAGCTATCTGTTTTGATACCTCATCTCTTGGTTTATCATCTCGGACAAAAGACCAATTCAATATAGTTACAGGACCTGTTAGCATTCCCTTCATAATCTTATCTGTTTTGCTTTGTGCATAACTAATCCAATCAACAGTCATTGGTTCTGGTCTGCTAATATCTCCATAGATAAATGGTGGTTTGACACAACGACTACCATAACTTTGAACCCAACCATTCTGACTAAATCCATATCCATCAAGTTGCTCTCCAAAATACTCGACCATATCGTTTCGTTCAGGCTCTCCATGAACTAAAACTTCAATCCCACACTCCTCTTGAAAAGCAATACACTCATCAATATAGTTTTTCATCTCTTGCTCATACTCTTCTAGTGAGAGTTCACCTCTTTTGAAATCTCTTCTAGCTTTTCTAACTTCTGGAGTTTGAGGAAATGAACCTATCGTTGTTGTTGCTAAATCTTGGTAGCCTAAAAGTTCTCTTTGAATTTTAATTCTCTCTTCAAAAGCTCC
>JALSOO010000250.1 GCA_026986355.1 Campylobacteraceae bacterium
TTTTTTATATTTGTTTAGAAAATAAGGGATAACTTTAATAAAATTAGCTATAATCCTTTTTAGATGAAAGATGAGTGTGAGATATATTTCTTTTCTATTTGGATTCGACTTTATCCATAGATTGATTTCTATGGAGGAGTTATATATTTACAAAGGTACGACAATGGCAGAATTAGTTAATGGAACTGTAAAATGGTTCAACGATGAAAAAGGTTATGGATTTATTGAACAAGCAAGTGGAGGAGCAGATGTATTTGTTCACTTCAGACAAGTAAACAACCCAAGTGGTGGTAGAGTTTCTCTTGCAGATGGTCAAGCTGTAACATTTGAAATTGGTGAAGGTCAAAAAGGTCCACAAGCTGAAAATGTAACTGCAGTATAATTACTGTATTTATTTGGAGGGTAGATTATCTATCTCTCCTAACTTCTTTTATACTCCAAAAAAATTATTCCTTTTTTAAAAACATCATTAAATATAACAATCTTTGGCTATAATACTGCAAAAAAAATAAGAATATTTTATGCAAAAATTTGAAACATACCTATATAATAATTTACCTACAGTAGATACTTTTCACCCTAATTACAATAAAGCACTCTCTTCAATGCTTGTTGCAGGAGGTAAACGGTTTCGTCCTATACTTTTACTTTCAGTTGTAGAAGCTTATGAGCCATTACTTGTGGATAGTGCATTAGCTCCTGCTTTGGCTTTGGAGTTTTTACATACCTACTCCTTGATTCATGACGATTTACCTGCTATGGACAACTCTCCTCTTCGTAGAGGTTTTGAGACACTTCATATTACTTATAACGAAGCTACAGCTATTTTGGTTGGAGATGCTTTAAATACAGAAGCATTTTATTGTATTGCAAAATCACCTCTTCGTGATGATATAAAAGTTAAACTTATTGAAGTTTTATCAAGAGATGGTGGAATGTCTGGAATGGTTCTTGGACAAGCTATTGATTTATATTTTGAAAATAAACCTTTAACTTTAGAACAGATAAAGATATTACATATTAATAAAACGGCAAAGCTTATTGCTACATCTCTTCAGATGGGTGCTATTATTGTTGGTTTACCCAAAGAGAAACAAGAAGAGCTTTATACATTTGGTATTGAGCTTGGATTACTATTTCAAATTCAAGATGATATTATAGATGAGACTCATAGTGAAGAGGAAGCAGGAAAAACAACAAGAAACGATAGTGATAAAAACTCTTTTGTTAATTTAATTGGTTTAGATAAAACTATTCAAGAGGCAGACTCTTTAGCAACAGATTTGGAAAAACGATTTAGAAAGTTTGATGAAGAGTTGCAAAATGGTTTAAAAGATATTGTGCTTAAGTATCTCTATAGGCACAGATAGGTTCGATAGTATCGAACTTCAAATAGCTTTTGTAATATAAATTTTTTTTATATTGCTAAATCTATTTTAAGGAATTTCATTTATGGTAATGACAGAACAGAATATTATGCGTAAAAAGATGGCAAATACCATTCGATTTTTAGCAGCAGACATGGTACAAGAGGCAAACTCGGGACACCCTGGAGCTCCAATGGGATTGGCTGATATTGCCGTAGTATTAAGTGAACATCTAAATCACAATCCTAAAAATCCAAAATGGTTAAATCGTGACCGTTTAGTCTTCTCGGGAGGACATGGCTCGTCTCTTATCTATTCTCTTTTACACCTTTGGGGATATGATGTAACTTTAGAAGATTTAAGAGAGTTTAGACAGCTTGATTCCAAAACTCCAGGTCACCCAGAGTATGGTCACACAGATGGAGTAGAGATTACTACAGGTCCATTAGGGCAGGGAATTGCAAATGCTGTTGGTTTTTCAATGGCATCTAAATATACAGCAAATCAAGTAAACTCTGAAATGTGTGAGTTGATAGACCATAAAGTCTATTGTCTCTGTGGAGATGGAGATTTGCAAGAGGGTATCTCTTATGAGGCGTGTTCATTAGCTGGTCACCTAAAACTTGATAATCTAGTGTTGATTTATGATAGCAATGCTATTACTATTGAGGGAGATACCTCTATCGCATGGAGTGAAGATGTAGAGGGTAGATTTATCGCTCAAGGTTGGGATGTCAAGAAGATTAATGGTCACTGTTATAATGATATTGACAAAGTTTTAAATGAAGTCAAAACAGCTAAAAAACCAACACTTATTATTGCCAATACTATTATTGGTAAAGGTGCAATGGAGTTAGAGGGTTCGGCTTCTACTCATGGTTCTCCTCTTGGTAATGATATTATCTCTGCATCAAAAGAGAAAGAGGGATTTCCTGCTAAAAAGTTCTATATTCCAGAAGATGTATTGGTACGATTTAGATGTGCCATTGATAAAGGAGAGATGTTAGAGCGTCAATGGATTCATCTACACAAACAAGCTCCACTAGTGGAGCAAAATGTAGCAATGGATAAACTCTTAAATCCAAATTTTGATGATATTGAATTTCCAGATTTTTCTAAGAGTGTTTCAATGGCAACAAGAGATTCAAACGGTCAGATTTTAAATGCCATTGCCAAAGCAGTTCCTAGTTTTATTGGTGGTTCTGCTGATTTAGCTCCTTCAAATAAGACAGAGTTGAAAAATATGGGAGATTTCCCAAAAGGTCGTAATCTACACTTTGGAATTCGTGAACACTCTATGGCTGCTATTACTAATGCTATGGCTCTGTATGGTACAGTGATTCCCTTTAATGCAACATTCTTTGTATTTTCAGACTATCTAAAACCATCTGTTAGAATTGCATCATTGACAGGTATTCAAAACTTCTTTATATGGACACATGATAGTATCGGTGTAGGAGAAGATGGACCAACTCATGAGCCTATTGAGCATATTAGCCAATTTAGAGCTTTGCCAAACTTCTATCTATGGCGACCTGCTGATGCCACTGAAAATGTAGAGGCTTGGAGAAAAGCACTCACTATAAAATCTCCTCATGGATTTGTTCTTTCACGCCAAAAGCTACAGACACTCAAACCAAAAAGAGATTTTGGAGAGGTAGCAAATGGGGCTTATATTGTAAAAGCAAGAAAAAATGCCAACTTTACATTAATGGCAAGTGGAAGTGAACTTATGTTGGCTCTTCAATCGGCATGTCATCTTGAAGTTTTAGGTATTAGAGCAAATGTTGTATCTGTACCTTGTCTTGACCTTTTTAATGAGCAAGATTCAGAGTATAGAGCAAAAGTAGTTGATAAAAATACAAAAGTATTAGCTATAGAGGCAGGAACAGCTACAGAATATTATAGATATGCAGATGATGTTTTGGGAATGGAGAGTTTTGGTGCTTCTGCTCCTGCTGATTTACTCTTTGAGAAGTTTGGATTTACAATTGAAAATGTAATGAAAAGAGCTTGTAGACTAATGGATATAGCATATAGAGAAGTTAATTTAAAAAAATGTTAAGTTATTAACACTTTATTAATAATAACTCTATATAATTATAACATAAAAACACAAAGGTATAAAATGATTAAAAAAAATATTACTATTGCATTAGCATCTTTTTTGATGGTAACTTCGCTTCATGCAAAAGATTATGGAACTGTAAATGGTGAACCGATTACAGATACAGATATTCAGATGACTATGGGACCATCTGGAATGAAGTTTGATGCTCTTAATGATGCTATGAAAAAGAGAGTTCTTGATATGGTTGTTGACCGTACTCTTTTAGCACAAGCTGCTCAAAAAACTGATGTTTCTAAATCAGATGAGTATAAAAAACAGCTTGAAGAGCTTAAGAGTGGATTGATTCTTGATGTGTGGATGAAACAGATGATGACTAAAATTGAGGATAATCTAACCAAAGAGCAACTTGAAGCTTATTATAAAGAGCATCAAAAAAATTATATAACACCAAAACAGCTTAAAGCACGTCATATTCTTGTCAAAACAGAAGATGAAGCAAAAGCGTTAATAAAAGAGTTAAATGAAGCAAAAGATAAAAAAGCTAAATTTATTGAACTTGCTAAATCAAAATCAACAGGACCTTCTGGTGCAACTGGTGGAGATTTAGGTTGGTTCTCTTTGGATAGAATGGTTCCTGAGTTTTCAGCTGGAGCTGATAAGCTAAAAAAAGGAGAGTTCACAACTACACCTGTCAAGAGTCAATTTGGATATCATATAATTATGCTTGATGATAGAAAAGAGGCTGGAACAAAGAGTTTTGCAGAGGTTGAACCGATGATTAGAGAAGAGTTAGGAAGTCAAGCTTTTGGTAAAAAAGTTCAAGAGTTGACAAAAGAGCTTAGAAGCAAAGCAAAAATAGAACTTAAATAATTTTAGAGTATGGGTTTAAAACCCATAACTCTAGCTTAACATTCCACGTACTTCATCTTCATCAATCATATCCTTATTGAACTTAATGACTGCAATCTGCTCTGTCTCATTTACATAACTCTCAACAATCGCTTCGTGTTCAACTAAAGATGCCACTTTTTCACGGTCAAAAATATCTAAAGGTAGATAGACATTTCCCCTATTATTAGGATTTGGCATTGTTGCCACCCATATAAACCACAAGATAGCTATTACTCCAACAACCATAGATAGCACAGCTCTATCATAGTGTTGCATAATCCACCCAACAAGAAGACCACCCATAAAAATACCAACATAGGCAAATGTATTTGCTACACCTAGTGCAGCCCCTTTTTGGTGTACTTTGGCAAATTTAGCGACAAAACTCTGTAATAGAGGTTCAAACATATTAAAGCCTATAAAAAAGAGAACAACACCTACGGTAAATAGCCATGCAGAGGTAGCAAAACCCATTGCCAAGAATCCTAGAAAAATAACAGCTACAGAAATCATAAATATCTCTCTACCTTTTCCATACTTCTCTCCAAAAACAGCTGCAGGTCCCATTGCTACAAGACCAAATATCATTGCAGGTAGATATACTTTCCATAGTTGAGCTTTCTCCCACCCAAAACCACCATCATCTATAGATTGTGTCATAACTAATGGGATAATAAAAAATGCCATTGTCATAATAGATGAGTGGAATAGAAAGGTAATATACATTCTAACTAGAGCTTTGTCTTTGAAAACTTCAAAAAACTTTGACTCCTCTTCGGAATAGGAGTGAACAATTTTTGGTGGTTGAGGAACAGCAGTAAAGAGTACACCAATAGCCATAATAGATAATATAGCCGTTAACCAAAAGAGTTTATCAATTCCCCAATTACCACCTACAATAGGTGCTACAATCATAGCGACTGCAAAACTCATAGCGATTGTTCCCCCCATGATAGCCATAGCATGAGCTCTCTGCTCCTCTTTGACTAAATCGGCAATCATTGCAGATACAACAGAACCAATTGCTCCTGCTCCTTGTAAAAATCTACCAATTAACAGCATATAGATATTATCTGAAAGTGCTGCTATAACCGAACCAATAATAAAGATAATAAGACCCAAAAAGAGAACTTTTTTCCGTCCAAACTTATCACTCATAAGCCCAAATGGGACTTGAAAAAGTGCTTGTGTTAAGGCATATCCACCTACAACTAACCCAGCTAAAAAGGGTGTTGCATCAGGCATATCCATAGCATATATAGATAGTACAGGAAGTACAATAAAGAGTCCAAAAAATCGCAATGCGACAATCAGGCTTAGAGGCATGATTTGTTTAATCATATTAACATCTCCAATAAGATAAAATTTCTCCTATTATATATATAAAAGGTTAAGAGTTGATAAAAATTGTATTAGCAACAGGTAATAGAGGTAAGCTTAGAGAGTTTAGAGATATGTTTGATGTAGAGATAATTGCTTTTGCTGATATTTTGGGAGATATAGATATTGTAGAAGATGCCGATAGTTTCAAAGGAAATGCTCTAATTAAAGCACGAACTATTTATGAGAAGTTAGAGAGTGATAACTATATTGTTATATCTGATGATAGTGGTATCTCTGTGCCTCTGCTTGGTGGATTACCTGGAATCTATTCGGCACGTTATGCTAGAGAGGGTGCTAGTGACAAAGAGAATCTCTATAAGCTTATAGATGCTGTCAAAGAGGCAGGAGTAGATAGAACAACTGCCTACTATACAGCCTCTATTGCAATAGTAAGTAAACATGGAGAGTATACGGTACATGGTTGGATGCATGGTGATGTTATAATTAAAACAAGAGGAGATAAGGGGTTTGGTTATGACCCTATGTT
>JALSOO010000251.1 GCA_026986355.1 Campylobacteraceae bacterium
CTAAAGAGATGGGACTAGATGTAACTGGTGCATCAATGGCAAGTGAAGCCTTTTTCCCTTTCCGTGATTCAATAGATGCAGCAGCATCAGCTGGTGTTAAAGCAATTATTGAACCAGGGGGAAGTATCCGAGATGATGAGGTTATAGAGGCTGCAAATGAGCATGGTATCTCTCTCTATTTTACAACAGTTAGACACTTTTTACATTAAATGTAACGATACTCTTTTTTTTATGTTATAAAGATAGTATCTATTGCTCTATTTACAAATTATTCACAATTCCTAGTTAGAATAGTTTACTATAAAACAAGGATAAATAAAATGATGAAAAATATATTTGTAGTGCTATTTTTTACTACTTTAGTGTTTGCTAAAGTTACAAATATACCTGCTACAATAGGATTTATAAACAGTACAAAGATGAAGATTATTGATATTCGTACCAAAGATGAGTGGCAAGAGATAGGAGTTATAAAAGGCTCATATCCTATTACCTTTTTTGACGAACGGTATGGTTATGATAAAAAGTCATTTTTAAAAGAGTTAAATAAAGTGGTAGATAAAAATGAGAAGTTTGCTATCATCTCTAATAGTGGAAGTAGGAGTAAATTGGTAGCTAACTTTTTAGGTGTAAAAAATAGTTATCATGTTATTAATTTAAAGGGTGGAATGAAGAGCCTTTTAAATCAAGGTTTTATCCCTTCTTATTATAATCCATATCTCAAGGGAGGAGGGTTAGTTCTAAAATTAACCGACCCCACTCCAGAGATGCTAGAGAGAGAAGAAGCAAGGCTAAATTCAAGAAGTAAGGATAAAAACATTACAAAGTAAATGCTTTTTGCATATGGTCTTTAATCTCTTCAAAGCTAAATCTATCTTCTGTAAACTTCTCAAAGGCTATAATACCTTGATATAGAAGCATATCAGAGCCATCTTTGGTTGGTTTATTATATCTCTTGGATAATTTTAAGAAAGGTGTCTCTTTGCCATAAATTACATCAACACACGCTTTGCAATTAGGGACAAGTTGCTCCAATATCTCTATAGGAGAAGGTAGATTATCATCTTCTAACCCTGCTGAGGTCATATTTACAACTAAATCATATCTATGTTTATAACTAAAGGTATCAAAGGTGTAGGTATCAAAACCCTCTTTTTGAAAACGCTCTAATCGTCCTAGACTCCTATTTAAGATAGATACATCATATCCTGCATCTCTAAGTATAATAGAGGTTGATTGAGCTGTACCTCCTGCACCTAAAAAGAGAACTGTTTTAATATTTTTGAATGTAGAGATAGCTTTTAAAAATCCAGGTGCATCTGTGTTGTAGCCATGGAGTTTTCCATCTCTATGGACTATTGTATTTACAGCACCTACCTTTTGTGCAAACTCATCAATCTCATCACAAGCTTTAAAAGCCTCCTCTTTATGTGGTACAGTTATATTTGCACCCTTTAATCCAAGCTTTATAAAGGTATCTCTTAATTTACTACCATCTTCCAATCTATACCGTGTATAACACCCTTTATAGTTTAATCCCTTAAATGCAAGATTGTGCATTAGTGGAGATTTGGAGTGTGAGACTGGGTTTCCAAATATTGTGAATAGTTTCATTTTTTATCCTACTTTTTTTGGAAGTATATCTTACTTTTCAACTTTAAAAAAGAAACTACCTTTTAAAGAAGTCGATTCCCACGATACCTGTTTTCCGTGGCTCTTCTGCTCTACATCAACTCGTACACGTTTAAACATCTCCTCTATGGTAATATTTGGTGTTTTCATCTCTTTTATCAGTGATGCTGTATAGAGTCCATTGTTTGTACCCTCCTCTCCATCAGAAGCTGTATTTCCAGGGGCTGTAGAGTATGCTATAAGTGAACCAGATGGGGCGTTCATAAAGGCCAATCCACTACCTCCACCTCCATTTACCCGAACTGCACGATTCCAACTTCTCTCAAAAGGATTATTTCGACAAGCATCAAGAATAATAATATTTGTCTTATCTTCTCTCTCTTCCATTTTAGATAGGATTCTTCCTGCATCTAATCCATTATACTCTACATCTTTTTTTGAATTTATCTTCGCATCAACTGGAATTAGATAGTTTTTACCATTTACTTGTATACCATGACCTGCATAGAAAAATAGAGCAACATCATATTGGTTTAATAGCTCTCCAAACTTATCTACTGCCTCTTTCATTTCAGATAGACTAACATCTTCATATTTTAGTACTTTAAATCCCAAAGAGCCAAGGGTTGATGACATTGCACGAGCATCATTGATAGGATTTCTTAGTTTTCCTGCATGAAGGTAGCTAGAGTTTCCTATAACCAATGCTATACGTCTCTGATTTGCAAGAGAGGGTAGGTCTTTTTTATCTATAGGAACATAGAGCTGTTTCACTGCTTTATATGGCTTAGAGACTCTACTATCTACAAGGCTATTTTTACTAAATCCATACTCTGTTATTGCTCTAGTGTAGTGTCCTTTTCTTACATTCAATTCACTTGAAGATGCAGTAGGCACAACTACAGAGATATTAGACCCTTTATTACACCCAACAATAATAGCTAGAGTTAAAAAAATAGATACTATTTTAAAAATAGTTTTTACTGTTTCCATTGTCGTACTTTTCTATTTTGTTTATTTAGTTTCTCTGTTCGTGTCATTGCTTTTATGTAGAGTACCTCTTGTGGTAATATATTGTTTGCTTTACTATATAGGTCAAAAGCATCTTGATAGTTACCTTGGCTCTCTTTGATAACACCTATATTATAATATCCTGATGCTATAGATTGTTTACTTTTTGCTTGGCTAATTGCTTGACCCCAGATAGATATGGCCTGTTCTAATCTACCATTTTCTACATAGGTAATCCCTAATTTGATATTATCATCGCCATCTCCATCTTGTAACTCACGGCTAATCGTCTCTTTGTGTGGTGTCACTGCTTTTACTATTTTTTTAGAGAGTTTTTTGAGTAGTTTATTAATGATACTACTATCGCTTTTAGCCTTGGAACGAGCCTCACTGCTACTTTTATACGAGTCCCAACTATCATCAAATTTTTCAGTTAATGACTCTCCAAAGACAACTGATTGGTTTTTATTGTTGATAAGGGAGTAGTTGATTGAAATCTCTTCTTGTTTTTTGTAGGTATAACTATGACAAGTCGTTTTTACTTTTTTGCCATTTATCTTCTTTTTACACTCATAACTGTTATTTTCCATATCTGTTTTTATTGGAGATATATCTATTGTTCCTTTGAGTGTTGAATCAGCACTGTAATTAACAATTTTGATATATCCCTCTTTTGCAATACCTGTTTTTATCATTGTTGTTAGACTATTTTGGTATGCAGGTTTATTGGATTTAAATATCTCTACTTTCATTGTTTTGAAAATATCATCAGTTTTATATTTTGGAGGTGCATCAATATCAAAAGAGTAGGTTTTTGCACCACAACCATTGATTAGAATTGAAATAGATAGTATTGTGAAAATTTTTAAGTAGTTAAAGTGTAACATGGTAGACTCCTATAGATAAATTAAGTTCTTAAAGTAAAGTTTACCATGTTTAAACTTGTTTTCTACTATACTTAATTATCAAATTTACATTTACAAGGATAATAATGAGTAGTTTTTTTCAGTATGGAGAGCGTGTAGAGGGGTATGATGTTTTTGTTCTAAATGAACGAGAGGCTAGAGCAGGGGCAGGTATCCTCTTTGCTCTTGGATTATTAAGCTTGGTTAATGCTGTTGCTTTAGGGCATGTAATTGTTACCAAGGTTTTTATTAGCTTTTTTACATTTGACTTTTTTATGAGGGTACTTCAGCCTCGTTACTCTCCCTCTCTACTGCTTGGTCGATTTTTTGTCCAAAATCAACGACCAGAGTATGTGGGTGCAACACAAAAACGTTTTGCTTGGGGGATTGGGTTACTTTTGGCTATACCTATGTTCTATCTACTTGTTATACATTTTCAACCTAATCCTATAAAAGTTTTAGTCTGTATTATATGTCTACTTCTACTCTTTTTAGAGTCAGCTTTTTCTATCTGTGTAGGGTGTAAACTATTTGGACTATTCAAAAAAGACCCTGTAACTCATTGCCCAGGGGGTGTTTGTGAGATTAGAACAAAAGAGCCTATTCAAACTTTTAATTTAGCTCAAAAGATTATCTTGTCTACACTTGTTTTATCTATAAGTTTTGGTCTATACCTCTATTTTACTAAAGTAGAGAGTAAAACGTTTTTAGCTCAAAAGATTAAAATTATGATGATGAATCAAGCAGAATTAGAAGCGTATGAAGAGGAGAAGATGGATAAGGAGTTTGATGAATTTTGATAAAGAGAAGATAGGTTATATCTTCTCCATATCTTTTATAGTGGATAGTAATGCACCTAGCTTATTTTTAACCTCTAAATACTCCAACTCTGGAATAGAATCAGCAACAACTCCTGCACCTGCTTGAAGTGTAATAGAATTGGGTTTGATTAGAGAGGTTCTAATAGCAATAGAGCTATCCATCTCGCCATTAAATGCAAAGTATCCAATAGAACCAGAGTAGAAACCACGTTTTAAGCCCTCATACTCTGCAATAAGCTCCATCGCTCGAATCTTGGGTGCTCCTGTCATTGTTCCTGCTGTAAAGGTAGCACGAAATAGGTCAAACATATCTTTGTTATTAGCAATAGTCGCTTCAACATCTGAAACCATATGCATGACATGAGAGTACTTCTCTACACGCATCATATCGGTTACTTTTACAGTACCAGTTTTAGCAACTCTTCCTACATCATTACGTCCCAAATCTACAAGCATTAGATGCTCTGCACACTCTTTGGGGTCATTTAGCATCTCTAGTTCAAGTTCTCTATCTCGTTTATGATTTTTCCCACGTTTTCGTGTCCCTGCAATAGGACGTAGAAGAATTTCATCATTTGAGAGTTTAACCATCACTTCAGGAGAAGAGCCACAAATAGAAAAATCTTCATAATCTAATAAAAATAGATAAGGAGAGGGGTTTTTAGAGCGTAAGAGTCGATAGAAGCTTAGAGGGTCTATTTCGCCTTTTTGGGTATAACGATTTGACAATAAGATTTGAAATACATCTCCAGAACGTATCATCTCTTTTGACTCTAAAACCATCTCTTTAAATCGCTCCTCTTCTATAGAGAACTCTCCTTCTTCTTTGAGTGTTGCAGGTTTTAATGATTGTATAGAGATAGGCTCTTTTAGAAGTTGTTCTATTTTAAGCACTTCATTGTTGTAGTTACTATTATTTTGAATAATAGTAAGCATTGCTGTTTTATGTGAAAAGGCTAAGAGTATAGAGGGACGAACCAAATCTAAATCGGGAGTATCCAATGGGTCATTTAGTGAATCCATAGTTGATTTGAGTGTCGGCTCAAACACCTTTACCATATCATAACCTATAAAACCGATAAAACCATCTACAAAAGCAAATCCTGCTTCATTAGCAATCTGTTTATATGCCTCTTGGTCTAAATTTTGATAGTAGTTTTGTAGAAAAACAAAAGGGTCGCTATCTATCTTTTGTGTTGTACCTGTGGTATCACTATAGAGCGTCTGATTGTTTTTGTAAACAATACGCTCCATAGCTCCAATCGTTATAAATGAGAAGTTACCCTCTGATGTATTTACCACACTTTCAAAGAGCATTGTCACTTCATCTTTGAAAAGCTCCTTTATCTTTCCATACATGGAAACAGGGGTTAGTTGGTCAAAGAGAAGTTGTTTTATCATATTTTTTAATCTATCCTTGTAATATATGCACCCTCTGCAATTTTTTCTTTAACATTTGGAAGGTGTTGTTTCGCTCCCCAATTACTTTTGAATGGTCCAATGAGAACACGAGTTGTAGTTTTATCATTTTTTGGCTTAATAAGTATATAGTCTAGCCCTGTTTTTTTGATTTTATTAACAGCTGTTTGTGTATCTTTAAATGTACCAACTTTGATATAGTATCCTGCTCTTTTTTCTCCAAGATGAGATACTTTATGTTGAGTAGAAGATGTTTTATTGCTACTATGAGTGGTGGTTGTATGTTTACTGCTTGAAACCACTCTATCAACTTCATTATGCACAGGCTCTTTTTTTGTAACATGTTTTACTGGTACTTTATGATGAACAACTGTATGTTTTTTAGGTTCATGATTTTTAGGTTCATGAT
>JALSOO010000252.1 GCA_026986355.1 Campylobacteraceae bacterium
TTCACGGTTTTTCAGTAGAACTTGCCGAAGCCCTAGCCGAAGTAGCCCACAAACAGATACGAATGGATTGGGACATCTTAAAAGAGGACGAGGGAGCAACCCTACGTGATGTGAGAATGAGACGCTACCAAGGTTCACGTTACTCTTTTGGTTACCCTGCTTGTCCAGACCTAGAAGCGAGTCGTGAGCTGTTTGATATCTTAAAACCTGAAGAGTTTGGTATTGAGCTTAGTGAGACATTTCAGATACACCCAGAGCAGAGTACCAGTGCCTTAGTGGTGCATCACCCTAAGGCTAGTTATTATGCTGTGTAATAAGAAATAATTATAAAATAGCAAAACAGTTTTTACATTGAGTTTCTTTATGTGTTTGAACATGTTGTTGTGTAATACATGAAGGACTACCTTTAAAACAAGCAAGAGGTTGAGCTTTTTTGTTTACACAACCTGTAAAAATTGTTAGTGCGAATATTCCTGCGAAAAGTAGAGATAGATGTTTGTTCATGGTAATCCTTTTGTTTATTTAAATAAATTATATTAAATGTTTATTAACAATTAAAATACGAATAATAGATGAATAGTTAATGAATTGTGAAAGTGTTAAATAGTGATAATATTGCTATTAGACTCTTTATAAGTACCTTTCTAGTATAATCCCCAAATTAAATATAGGGGTACTTTTTTATGCCAAAACGCACGGACATCAAAACTATTTTACTTATTGGGTCAGGACCAATTGTTATTGGACAGGCTTGTGAATTTGATTATTCTGGAACTCAAGCAGCTAAAACATTAAAAGAGCTTGGATATAGAGTTGTTTTAATCAACTCTAATCCTGCTACCATTATGACCGACCCAGAATTTGCTGATAGAACGTATGTTGAGCCTATTACAGCAGATGTAATCTCCAAAATTATTCAAAAAGAGGGTGTTGATGCTATATTGCCTACCATGGGTGGTCAGACAGCTCTCAATGTGGCTATGGATATGTATGAGCAAGGAATGCTCAAAGGTGTAGAGTTTTTAGGAGCAAATCCAAAAGCAATTAAAAAGGGAGAAGATAGACAACTCTTTAATGAAGCTATGATAAAAATTGGTATGGATTTACCAAAAAGTGCTAATGCTTATAATCTTGAAGAGGCATTGAAACTAGCTAAAGAGATTGGTTTTCCTGTTATATCACGAGCATCATTTACTATGGCAGGTGGAGGTTCAGGAGTAGCCTATAATATAGATGAGTTCAAGAAACTAGCACAAGAGGGACTAGACGCATCGCCAATTAGTGAGATTGAGATTATGGAGTCTCTACTTGGTTGGAAAGAGTATGAGATGGAGGTTATTCGAGATAGAGCTGATAACTGTATTATCGTCTGTTCTATAGAAAACTTTGACCCTATGGGTGTACATACAGGAGACTCTATTACCGTTGCTCCTGCATTGACACTTACCGATAAAGAGTATCAAAATATGAGAGATGCTTCATTTAAGATTCTTAGAGAGATAGGTGTAGATACAGGTGGGTCGAATGTCCAATTCTCTATAAATCCAAAAAATGGTAGAATGATTGTAATCGAGATGAATCCTAGAGTTAGCCGAAGCTCTGCTCTAGCATCAAAAGCGACAGGTTACCCAATCGCAAAGGTAGCAACACTTCTAGCTGTTGGATTTACACTAGATGAGATAGATAATGATATTACAGGCACAACTGCTAGTTTTGAGCCTGTTATAGATTATGTCGTTACAAAAGTACCACGATTTACATTTGAAAAGTTCCCTATGGCAGACTCAACACTAAGTACTGCTATGAAATCAGTAGGGGAGGCTATGAGTATCGGACGAACATTCAAAGAGTCTTTTCAAAAAGCCTTAATCTCATTAGAGACAGGTTTAATCGGTTTTGACTCTATTGAGTGTTCTGAAGAGGAGCTTATTAGAGAGATTAGACGCTCTAATGAGAAGAGGGCTTTATATGTTTTTGAGGCATTAAGACGTGGTAAGAGTGTAGAGGATATTTTTGAATGGTCAAAAATAGACCCTTGGTTTTTGTATCAATTAGAGGAGTTAGCAATAGTTGAAAAATCTATGGATATTTCTCTATTAAAAGATTCTAAACGTATGAGAGAGGTAAAAGCCGATGGTTTCTCTGATGCGATGATTGCTTGGGCTATCAATAGAAATGATGGATTAAATCTATCAGAAAATGATATCTATAATGCAAGAGAGAAGCTTGATGTTCAATTGGAGTATAATGAAGTAGATACCTGTTCTGCTGAGTTTGAAGCATTGACCCCTTATCTCTACTCTACTACCAATATTACAAAACTTCCAAAAGTTGAACAAGAGGATAGCACGGATAAGAAAGTGTTAGTAATAGGTGGTGGTCCAAATAGAATTGGTCAAGGGATTGAGTTTGATTACTGTTGTGTTCATGCCTCTTTTGCTCTTGAAGATATGGGTATCAAATCAATTATGTATAACTGTAACCCTGAAACCGTATCTACCGATTATGATACTTCTGATATCTTATACTTTGAGCCAATAGATTTTGAACATGTTAGAAATGTAATTGATGTAGAAAAACCTGATGGAGTTATAGTACACTTTGGAGGGCAAACACCACTTAAATTGGCAAAACAGCTTACAGCTATTGGAGCAAATATCTCTGGAACAACAGCCAAAGTGATTGACCTTGCAGAAGATAGAGAGCTATTCTCAGATTTTATAAATAGATTAGGATTGAAGCAACCAAATAATGCTACTGTTATTAGCAAAGAAGAGGCATTGGTTGTTGCTAATCGTATCGGTTACCCTGTGCTTGTTCGTCCATCATTTGTATTGGGTGGTCGTGGTATGAAGACAGTATACTCTGATGCAGAGATACGAGAGTATATGGACGAAGCTGTATCGGTATCCCATGATGCACCCGTACTTATTGATAAATTTTTAGATAATGCAATTGAGCTTGATGTTGATGCTATTTGTGATGGTAAAGATGTCTATATTGGCTCTGTAATGCAACATATAGAAGAGGCAGGAATTCACTCTGGAGACTCTGCTTGTGCCTTGCCTACTATCTCTATTTCAGATAAATTAGTAGAGGAGATTAAGGAACAGACAGCTAGTATAGCATTAGGATTAGGTGTGGTTGGTCTAATGAATATCCAATATGCTATATTTGAAGATGAAGTTTATCTAATAGAGGTCAATCCAAGAGCATCACGAACTGTTCCATTTGTGAGTAAAGCTACAGGTGTACCTCTAGCAAAAGTAGCAACAAGAGTAATGATTCAAGGAGACCTAAAAGAGGCATTAAAATTCTATGATAATTTTAATGTTGTAAATTTTGATAAAAAAATCATGGAACCAAACCTAAAAGGTCATGTAGCAGTAAAAGAGGCTGTTTTCCCATTCAACAAACTCTCTGGAGCAGACCTACTTTTAGGGCCAGAGATGAAATCTACAGGCGAAGTGATGGGTATAAGTGATAACTTTGGAATGTCTTTTGCCAAAAGCCAATTTGCAGCGAAAAACAATATTCCTTTAGAGGGTAAAGTATTTATATCTGTATCAGATATAGATAAAAAGCATATTGTAGAGATTGGAAAAGATTTAGTTGAGCTAGGATTTGAGATATATGCAACATCAGGAACATATCGAGCCTTAAAAGATGCAGGTGTGGTATCAAATCAAGTTCTAAAAATTTCAGAGGGTCGTCCAAATATTGATGATATGATTAAAAATCATGAGATTGCACTTGCTATCAATACCTCAGCCGATGCAGGAAGCAAGATAGATGGTCAGACAATTAGACAATCTGTTCTTCGTGAAAATGTAGCCTATTTCACAACTATAGCAGGAGCAAAGGCTACGGTATTGGCAATTAAAGAGCTTAAAAGTTCAGGTGGTACATTAGAGCCTAAAGCGTTGCAAGATTATTTAAACTAATAGACAATGAGAGCAATAGTTAATGCAAAGATTATAACCGAAAGAGAGATTTTAGAGGGCTACAATATACTATTTGACTCTAAAATAGTTGAAATTAGTAGAGATACTATATCCAAAGAGATAGAGCAGATAGATGCTAAGGGGTTGTATCTATCTGCAGGTTTTATAGATATACATATACATGGTTCAAATGGCTTTGATGTGATGGACGCAACATCTGAAGCTTTAGAGGCGATAGCCAATAGTATTGTAGAGACAGGGACAACCTCTTTTTTAGCTACCACTATGACAATGAGTAGAGAAGATATAACAACTGCTTTGGATACTATCCATAACTTTAAATATAGAAGTGGTGCTAAGATTTTAGGGGTACATTTAGAAGGACCTTTTATTAATCCTATCAAAAAAGGGGCTCAAAATGATTCCTATATTCAAAAACCCAATTTTGAGCTTATCCAACCCTATATAGATATTATCAAGATGATAACAATAGCACCTGAAATAGAGGGTGCTAAAGAGTTTATAGAGTATCTACAAAACCATTATCCTCAAATCATATTGAGTATAGGACACTCCAACGCTTCATATGCCAAGAGCAAAGAGAGCTTTAGCTGGGGTGTCTCTCACGCTACACATCTATTTAATGCTATGAATCCTCTACACCATAGAGAGGTAGGAGTAGTAGGTGCAGTAGTAGAGAGTGATAAGGTCTCTTGTGATATTATTGCTGATTTAGTACATATCCACCCCTCTCTATTTTCGATACTCTATCGTCTAAAGAGAGATAATCTACTCTTGATAACCGATGCTATGAGAGCAGGGTGTTTATCTAATGGAGTCTCTGAAATTGGTGGTCAAAAAGTGATAGTAGAGAGTGGAGAGGCACGGCTAGAAGATGGTACATTAGCAGGAAGTGTTCTAAAGCTCAATGAAGCATTAAAGAACTTCTATAACCATACAGATATTTCACTACCTAATCTTATAGCAATGGTTACCTCTCTACCTGCTAAGAAGTTGGGTCTCAAAATAGGTAGAGTAGCAGAGGGTTATCCTGCTGATTTGGTTCTCTTTAATAAAGAGTTTGAGATAGATAGCGTCTATATTGATGGTAATATTTTTAAAAAAGGCAAAAGATGAATATACCCCATATCCCTGTACTATTAGATGAGGTTTTAGATGGATTTTCCAAAATTAGAGAGGGGTATTTTGTAGATTGTACGCTTGGTTATGCAGGTCACTCTGAAGCTATATTGAAAAGATACCCACATATTAAACATATCGGTATAGATAGAGATGATGAGGCATTGGTATTTTCCAAAGAGAGATTAAACCCTTTTAGTGATAGAATCAGACTATACAAAGGAACATTTGCCACAACATTACCAATATTAGAGGAGTCTCCTATTACAGGTTTATTAGCTGATTTTGGTGTCTCCTCTTTGCAATTAGACAAGATGGATAGAGGGTTCTCTTTTGAGAGTGAGAGTTTGGATATGCGAATGGATAGTAGTGCTAAACTCTCTGCTTATGAGGTGGTCAATAACTATACACAAGATAAGCTAGAGTATATCCTAAATCACTATGGAGAGGTTCGCTCCTATCGTAAAGTAGCTCTAGCGATTGTTCAAGCACGTTCACAAAAGCCCATAGAGAGTGGAAAAGAGTTGGCAGATATAATCTCTACGGTTATTCCTAGAGGTGGAAAAATCCACCCTGCTACACTCTCGTTCCAAGGCATACGAATAGAGGTCAATAATGAGCTAGGAGAGATTGAGGGGCTTTTAGATGTACTTGAAGAGAAGTATAGAGCAGGAGAGTTAAATGGTACAATAGTATCACTAATTACTTTTCACTCGTTAGAGGATAGATTGGTCAAAAACCGATATAAAAAGTGGGCAACAGCATGTATCTGTGATAGAGATGCGATGAGGTGTACGTGTGGTAAAAATCATCAACTTGGAAAGATGTTGGTTCGTAAACCAATTACAGCAACTAAACAAGAGTTAAAGATTAATGCACGTTCACGTTCAGCAAAACTTAGAACATTTATTTTCAAAGGTTAGAAATGCAAAAGATACAACAAGAGAATGGAGTAACAGGAAGTATGTTATTGATTACGGTCTTTTCCATAGCATTGGTTCTACTTCTGCTTATTCCAAATATCTATTTGGATAATCACATCTATTATGTGAGTAGAGATATTTCACA
>JALSOO010000253.1 GCA_026986355.1 Campylobacteraceae bacterium
CTACTCCACAAAAACTTTAATTCCCTCACTATGGCTTTTGAATTGGGGTGCGTACATACTCTCAATGGTTGTAATGCCATTTGAGAACTCTCCTTTATGTGTTACTACTAATGGATACTCAAATATATATACCCCTTTTGGTAGATAATCTATAAAGAAATAGGTTGCATTATCTTTGGTGCTTTGGTAGTATCCTAGTCCATCTTGATATCTATATTGGCTAATTACATCTACGGGTTCAAAGGTAGAGGCACGGTTATCTTTTAGCATTATATACTCCATATCTCTATCTACTCTGATTTCTATTCTTACTTTTACTCTATCGCCTACTTTTAACATCTGTTGATTCAAGGCTAGAAGCTCTTCTCCTTGTTTACTCTCTTCTATTTTAAATAGTGTTTTTTTTATGGTTAGTGGAGTTGCTTTAAAGCTTTTTACTTTATCCATATCTTCAAAATATTGCCAATAGATTCCACCCCAAGCTATATTTTTGTTTGGATTTTTTATATTTATAGTAGCCATAGATTTATCAAACTCATCTTTATCGTAGCTTACTTTAAAATAACCTAACCCTTTAATAGCTCTCTTTTGAGCCTCTTTTAGTTTGGTTTTATACTCTTTTTGGGTATCAAAGCTTATCTCTACTAAGCTACTATTATTCTCTAACCAATTACTATTGGATAGTAGAGCATATATAGCAGAAGTAGTTGCTTTGGTTGTTCTCCAATGGGTTGTTTCTCTCTGTTTCAATAAGTATTTTTTTAGATTCTCTACCATTTTTTTATCATCTGTAATTGTTTCAAAAACTTCAATCATAAGAGATTGTGTCTCGATAGGGAGTTGATTCCAATGGTAGCCGTTTGTATATTTAAAGTATCTGCCTAATTCATCATTATAAATTGAGTGTTCTTTTAGAGAATTAACAATATTATTGGCATTCTCTCCTAGACGATGAAGTGATAGAGCAATCATGCCTTGTTCATAGACTCCTTTACTTTTCCAAAACTTTTTGGCTTGGTTGAGATAATAATCATAAGCCTTTTGTACTTTTTTATTCATCTTCTGTTTATAAAAACTTCTAGCATAGAGGTAGTGAATGGTTATAGAGTTTAGATTGTCATCTTTTAGTTTTATAGAATCATCTTTTAGAGACTCCAATAGCTTTATATATTGATTTAGTATCTGTTTGTCTATATACTCTATAGCTTTTGGAATGGCTCTATTTTTTGATATATCTACACCTAAGGTTTTTAGGTGTCCCATACCTGCTACAATATATTGAGTTATATACCAATCAGCTCTATTACCACCAAACCATGACCAACCACCACTACTAAGCTGTCTCTTCTCTAGTTTTTCCAAAGCCTCTTTCTGTTTAGATGCCAATCTATCCAAATCAAATAGTAGTGCAATATTATTTTGTTGTTGCTCTTGGCTTTGAGCCTCTAGTACCCAAGGGGTCTCTTGAAGTAGAATAGATTTTAGCTCTTGATTAGATGTAAGCTTAGATTTTAATCTACCATTTTTTCTCCATTCATCAAAGATAGCTTTGATTTTGGGGCTTTTATTTATAATATTTTGAGCTAATGCATTAGCATAATATCGTGAAAAGAGCTGTTCACTACACTCATGTTTATACTCCATTAGATATGGTAGAGATTGAATTGCATACCATGCAGGATTAGAAGTAAATTCAAGAGTTAGTTTATGGTTTTTGAGTGTTGAGGAGTTATTTGAAGCTAGAGATTTTATAGTAAAACTTCTATTTTCATCTGCTTTTAGCGATACTGCTTTACTCTCTGTAACAAAGACTCTATTGGATAAAATAGGTTTAATTACCTCTTCGGCATCTGTATGTGTAGAGGTTCGTGCAATAAGTGTATGTTGGATAGCAGATACTTTATCAACATCAGGTACTTTAATCATAAACTCAATTTTAGTAGACGAGCCTTGTTTGATATGAAAATACTTCTTAAATTTTTTTGGATAGATAGGTTTCCCCGTAACAGGGTCAACCAATTTTAGTTCACACTCTCCATCTACTGTTTTTTTGCTCATATTTACCACTTTAGCTGAGAGTGTAATGGTGTCTTTCTCTCTAAAAAATCTTGGTAAGTTTGAGACAACCATTAGCTCTTTATTTGTGGTTATTGTTTTATTGATAATAGCTGTTTTTAAATCTTTGGTATGAACAAATCCGATAAAATTCCAACGAGTCAAGGCTTCATTGGTTTTAAAATTGATAATAATATTCCCCTCTTTATCGGTTTGTAGATTTGGTTTGAAAAACATGGTTGCATTAAAGTTTTTACGGATATTTATTGGAAGAACTTTTTCTGCTTTTTTAGATACTTTTGTAATATCTACTATTTTATCTTTATTTCTACTCACTATATTCATAGTAGGTACTGGCATTACTTCTGCCATAACAATAGCTCCTCCATATCTACCATTTTTATTAATAAAGTTTGACCACTTTAGATGTGGAAAGAGTCTTTGTAACTGCTCTTTTTGATACTTTTGCCACATATGCTCTTGAGATATGGTTCTAAAGTTTTGCTCTTGCCAATGAGTACTATAATCTGCTCTAAATGTTGGGAAAAGAGTAGGAGTAGAGAAGTGATGAGGTGCAAATTGGTCAAGTGAAGCATCATACATTGTAGCTACCATCTCTGCTAGGACTTTTTCTCTATTCTCTCCTGATATTTTGAGTCTCCACTGCTCATTCTCATTGGGTTTTAACTTATCTCTAAAAGTAATAAATTCAACTTTTAGTCTATTGTTCCATGGGACAATGAGAGTATCTTCTATATGAAAAGCTCTGTTATTATGAATAAATGTTAGTTGATAGTTTATATTTCCTCTATCCTCTTTAGCAATTTTTATAAGCTCCTCTTTGACTTTTTTGACTCTTATCCATCTCTCTTGGCTAATTTTTCCTCTTCTCTCTATGGTAAGAAATATAGGTAACTCATCTATCGAACTCTTTAGATAGAGTTTTGCAATATTTGGAGTTTTATACTCTTTTTGGTCATTTTTATGCCAAAGATAGGTAGGGATAGGTGGTTTTTCTGATTTTAAATCATAGATTATAATCTTCTTGGATTTAGATACTTCTACTCCATGTTGGTCATAACTCTTTAGCGTTAATAGATACTCTCCCTCTTCTAAATTACCAAGTTCTATCTCTCTATTTTGTTTTGTATCAAATTTTATGGATTTAAGCTCTTCTCTCTTCTCTTTGTCTCTATCTTTACTACTATATCTATAGTTTTTAAAGAGTTTCTCAAACTCATCTTTGGAGTAGAGTTTCTCTTCTGGCTCTTTCCAATATCGTTTACGATATAATTTATCTTCTTTTATAATCTTCTCTACAATAACTTCTCCACGTATATTTTGATTTTTCCCATCTAAATTGGTAGAGTTTACTATTAATGTCTTATTCTCTTCTATATTTAGCTCACTTTTTATCTGCATCTCTATTTGAATGCCGACATAGCCTAATACAATATTTTTTGTAGCTGTGTGTGTCTCTCCTGTGCTGTCTGTAATATCTACAGAGATAGTGTAGGTGTAGTTTGGTCTATCTTTGCTATCAATCTCACTATTTGGTAAAGCGTCAAATTGAATTTTGAATGCTCCATTTTTATCTGTTTTTGTAGTTCCTGTAGATAGAGTCTCTTTTCTCATCTTGTAGTGTTCTCTACTACCATATGGTATCCAAGGAAATGAAGCTAAGCGTTCTATTCTATATCTAACTTTTGCACCATCTATTGCATTACCTGCATAGGCTTTTGCTTCTCCTTTTACCTCTATTTTATTACCAACTTTATAACTTCTATCTAGCTTTTTAAACTTTATCTCAAATTTAGGAGATTTATACTCTTCTATTTGCAGTTGTTTAGAACCCCCTATATCTGCTTCTATAGACATAGTCCCTAAAAGACCACTTTTAGGTGCTGTAAACTCTCCATTAAATGTTCCAAAGGAGTTTGTTTTAAATGTTTTACTCTCTATGAGTTGATGATTTACATCATAAAATAAGACTTTTACCTCTCTATCTTTTAATATCCTAGGTGCTTTATGATTGCTACTCTCTAAAGCTAAACCTTTAAAATAGATAGTTTGATTTGGTCTATATATAGCTCTGTCGGTAAAGAAGTTTACAAATTTTCTACTATCTCTATTCTGATCGTTATCATAATAGTTATAGTAGTGGCTATTTCGTAAATCTAAAAAATCATCTTTATACTCAAAGGTCATCTCAAAGTTACCCTTTATCTTTGGAATATCTATTTTCCCATTATTATCACTTCTCTTTGTTGAGATAAACTTTCGATTATAACGATGAGTATTTTTATTATAAACTTTTTTATAAAAGGATACCTTTACACCCTCTAATGGTTCTCCACTATTTCTCTGGACTATTAAGAGTTTTTTGTCTCCCCGTTTCATATAGGATATATTTGAAATATTGATAACTTTATAGATACTGTTTTTATCAATATTTTTTGTCATGGATAATGCTACTATATATCTACCTACTTTGTAACTATTTAGAGAGATTTCTGTAGCATGTGCTTTATAATCATCTTTTTTAGGAAGTATAACTTCAAACTCTCTAATATGATTTTTATCTTTTATATAGTTTATTATCTTTTCACTCTTTTTATAAGATAGATTACGCTCCTCTTTTGGAGTCAATTTTATGACTTTAACAAAAATTTTATCAATATTTCTATAATCAACTCTACTCAATATATTTTCATCTGGTAAGTTGACCTCTTCTAGTTGAAACTTTATATATTTTGCTTCAATACTATTTTTTAGATTGTTTGCTCTATTTACCATATAACTATTTGAACTGGCTATAGCCATTTTTATATAGGGCATTGCTTCTATATAATTTTCTTGTTGATAGTAGAACTTTGCCAAGGCTAAAAGTGCTTCACTTTTTGGATTTTTAATTAGCATTGTTTTTAATGCTTTGATATAGTACTCCTCTTTTTTATCATTTCCAAAGTGTTGATATATAAAATCAAGGCGTTGAACATCTATATAATCTAGTGCTTTTTTATTACCTTTTTCATAATGTAGTTTTAGAAGATTTTGATAGATAACTAGAGCATTATGTTGTAGTTTACTCTCTATAATAGGAGAATAGGTTAGATAGATAAATCTATAGAATGAACTAAAAGCATTATAGGTCTTAATTTTGAAATTTTCCTCTTGGTTTTGTCTATTATTTGGGTTTGTAAAATATTTTAATGCCCTAGATGCTAAAAAATCATAGAGGGTAGGTTGTAACTCTTGGGTATTTTCTCCTAACTCTACAACTCCTTTATATCTATCTATTGGAATCTCCATTGCACTACTATTTAGAGATTTTAGATAGAGATTGGTTATTTTACTATACAATTTATCTATAGACCATGTTTGTATATCCGTAGAGTTATTCTCTTTTAGTTTAGTTCTACTCTCTATTTTGTAGTAGTTTTTATCTAAATAGTTATTATATAGTTGAGCTAAGATAGAGTATAAAATAAGTTTACTTCCCATGGTTGGAGTCTCATCTATAGCTTTTTCTATATCATGAATAGTATCAAGATAACCCTCTTCACTCCTTTCTAAAAGATACTTCTCTCGATAGAGAAGAGCCTTTATAAATTGATTCTCATCTCCTGTTTTTTTTGCTTCTGCATAAATTTTGGTTACTATTTGCAATGCACTCTTAGGAAGAGATTTGTTTTCAAAATTTTTAACCTCTTTCCATAAGTTTTGATACTCTCCTGCTGATAGAAAAAGAGTAAAAAGAGCCAATAATAGAACTATTTTTTTCATTTTTTTTCCTAAAATTTTTTAATGTATTATAACTCATAATAATATATATCTAATTAACATAAGTTGTTTTTTATTAATTTTAAGATATTAGCATTGCTTATTGTTTACATTTCGCTATAATTCCAAAAATTCTTTTAAGGTAGCTAAATGAGAGCATTACTTAGTGTAAGTGATAAAAATGGAATCGTAGAGTTCGCACAAGGTTTAGAGAAGATGGGTTGGGAGATTATCTCAACAGGTGGAACTTATAAAAAACTAAATGAAGCAGGTG
>JALSOO010000254.1 GCA_026986355.1 Campylobacteraceae bacterium
ACCCTTTAACCCCAAATATCTTGCTGGTTTTGATTCAGAGGAGTATACCATTGGCTTAGATGATGGGTTTAAGTTTGCAAAAATAAAAATGGAGAGAGTTATACGTAGAAAAATTATAAATCAAATAGGTGGAGACCAACAGAGAATTAGCAATATGAGTACTCACTACCACAATACTACTTATAAAAATGTTCTATTTCCTATATGGACAGCTCAATTTAAGTGGAATAGCAAAAGCTACAACTATGCTATCAATGGACAGACAGGAAAAGTAACAGGGCAAAGACCCTACTCTTGGTTTAAAATTATTCTTTTAGTTCTAACAATAGCAATAATTATTGGAGGAGCTATCTATTTAGATGCTCATCCAGATATTTTTAATTATTTTTAATTACTATTTATTACTTTTGATATATAATATTTTTTTATTAAAAATATTACAAGGAATAAATTATGAAAATATTAAAACTACTACTCCTATCAAGTATAACAACCTGCTCTCTTTTTGCTACGGCATCATTAATAGAAGAGGCAAAAAAAGCTGGTCTCAAACCTATACCTAGCGATAAAAAAGAGCTAAACAAACTTATTGACCCAAAGGGTGTGATAACCACTAAACGAGTGGAGTTAGGAAAAAGATTATATTTTGACCCAAGAGTATCAAAGAGTGGGCTTATTAGCTGTAATTGGTGTCATAATCTAGGATTGGGTGGAGTTGATGGTGTTCCAAAGGCTATTGGGCATAAGTGGTCTCCAAATCCACACTATCTAAACTCTCCAACTGTCTACAATGCTGTATTTTTCAAAAGACAATTTTGGAATGGACGAAGTGCCACACTAGAAGACCAAGCCCAAGGACCTATACAAGCAGGGGTTGAGATGGCAATGGACCATAAAGTATTGGCAAAACGTATAAACTCGATACCTGCTTATGTAGAGGAGTTTAAAAAAGCTTATGGGAAAGATACAAAAATAAGTTTAAAAACTATTGCTAATGTTATCGCTACATTTGAGAGAACCTTGGTTACACCATCACGTTATGATGATTTTTTAAATGGAGATGAGAAAGCTCTTAGTAAAAAAGAGAAAAAAGGGTTAAAGATATTTATTGAAAAAGGGTGTGTAACCTGTCACAACGACATTGCTTTAGGTGGAAGCCTCAAACCATTTGAGCTTAATTCAAAATATAAATTTAGAGATGTAGGTGATTTTGTTGCAAACAATAAACTTATAAAAGTGCCAACACTTAGAAATATTACAGAGACAGCACCCTATTTTCATAATGGTCAATTTTGGGACTTAAAAAAAGCTATAAAAGAGATGGGAAAAGTTCAAGTAGGTTATAAAGTCAAAGGAGACAAAGTAGATAATAGCCTATCTGTAAAGATTATGCCTATATCTTTAACAGATAACGATGTTGATAACATTTTAGCATTCTTTAAATCGCTAAAAGGTAGAAAACCTACTATAATATATCCTCAACTTCCAGAAAGTAGTCTAACTACACCGAGACCAATAACAGACAGCAAATAGAAAAAGCAGAGGAAAAAGGGATGAGAAACAGAGTAAAAATTCTACTAATAGTTATATTTTCAACACTATTATTAGAGGCACAACCAACAGAAAAAGAGATTGCTACTATTATAAATTTAGCAGGAAAACAGCGTATGCTTACTCAAAAAATGAGTAAAGAGGCTCTATTGGTTGCCAAAGGGATAGATAGGGAGAAAAACCAAGAGGAGTTAAAAAAGAGTATCTCTCTCTTTGATACGACTCTTTATGCTCTTTTAGATGGAAATAGGAGTCTAAATCTACCAAAAACAGACGATAAAAGTATTAGAGGTCATATTCAAAAGGTAGATAAACTATGGATAACATTTAAACCTTTTGTAGATAAAATTGCACAAGGTCATTATAATAGAACATCTCTAAAAGCTATCGAAATGGGTAATATGCCACTACTATCAACCATGAACTCTGTTGTTAAAATGTATGAACAAAAATACTCTTCTAATCTAAAACAAAATGGTGCAACAACTATTAACTTAGCAGGAAAAGAGCGAATGTTAAGTCAAAAAATGACCAAAGAGCTTCTACTAATTTCTCACCATTTAGAGTCTCACAGCTATATAAATAGTCTAAAAAAAGGTGGAACTTTTTTTAAAGATACACTTGTTGAACTCATGCAAGACAAAGAGGCTATGAGTAATCCTGATACAGCAAAAGAGCTTAAAGAGATTACTAAACTTTGGAAAAAATATCAACAAGATATAGCCAATACTGAACTCTCAAAAGAGGGGATTCGTGTTTTTAATAAAAAAGAGAAAATTTTTATAAAAAATATGACCTCTAAATTAATTCTTGTAGCAACCAAAATTGATAAAAAACGTTATCAAAATGAACTTAAAAAATCTTCTAAAGAGTTTGATGATATCCTAAATGGACTTATCAATGGAGACTCTAAACTTGGTTTGATAAAAACTAAAAATAAAAGTATTCAAAATGAGTTATCTACAATAGCAAAATATTGGAGTAAATATAAGAAGATAATAGATACTATAGATATATCAAATAAAGGGTTAGAAAAAGCTATGAAGCTTAATTTAATTATATTAAAGAGTATGGATAAAGTGGTCAAGTTATATGAGTTAAATAGTTAAATATAGCTATCTAGCTCATAGAAGAGCTAGAGTAGTTTTACTATTGCTCTAAATATTGATAACTATACCCATTAGGAGTACACCCATCTACAGTTTTAGCCAAACCTTGATTATCATAACAGATATCTTCTATTCTTGCAATCTCTCCAATATCTTTTTGAAAATAGTTATAATAGATATTAGACTCAGTAGTTGTATGTGATTCATTATTATATGTATCTTCAAACTTACTATTTATATAACATTTGTCAACAATAATTTTACCAATATATTTATATCCTCCATGTGAAAAATTATCTATTATATCATATAGTTTACAAGAGTAATTTGTAGTTGAAGAGTAGTTCTCT
>JALSOO010000255.1 GCA_026986355.1 Campylobacteraceae bacterium
AAATCAATTTTACCTTGATTATTATTATCCTCTTCTCCATTTTGTTGTTCTTGGACAATAGCATCTGCTTCTGCATCTGTTAATACAATCTCTTTGGATAGAGGATTTAATACACCATCAATACATTTTTTATCTCCATTACAACTGTTCATCTCTGCTGGTACTCTATTTTCAATACCATTTGTAATTAGTTCATCTGCTATCTCTTTTGTATTACCTGCAACAGCTTGTTTAGTTGATAATCCTTTATTTGTTAATATATTCATATTGTGTTCCAAATCACGCAATAAGATTGTATAAAAATCATCAACATTTTTCATAGCTCTTGCTAAGGTTACATTTTGAGTAGTTAATGTTCCTTTATCTATCATAGTTTGTAAAATAGACAACTCTTTCTCATCTTCACTCTTTTTAAATCCATTAAAAGGTAGTGTATAGATATCTTTAAAATATTTACTCTTTTCATTTTTTAGTTCCAAGAGGAGAGGTTTAGATGGGTCATAAGTCTCTAAAAGATATCTACCCTCTGCTGTCTGTTTTAATTTTGACAAGATAGTTTGCATACTATCTCCTTGTCTAAAGTTGACTTTTGCTTGAAGTTCTACAGATTCACAAACTCCATTTTCATTATCATCTTGACATATATTGGCAATTACATCTTGAGGTATACCAACCACATTTATCATCTTTTGTTGTAGCTCTTTACCTTTTTCACTACTTTTATTACAAGCACTAAAGAGTAAAGCTACTGATAAAGCTATACTACTTGTTAATAACAATCTATTTTTCATAATTAATCCTTTGTATAAAATTTATTTTAGAGTTTAAAGATAAAATCTCCATCTTCTAAACTCTCATTTTTGTATTGAGGTTTTTGTCTCTCCTCTGTTACACTCTCTACATATTTTTTTATATAGTTAGCAAGTGTAGTAAATCGGAGGTAACCTTTATTGCTGTTTGATGTTAAAGCCTCTAAGAATGCTTTGGTAAATGGAGAGTGATTTGAACCATCAGATACAGGTTGGTCATCTCCTGCTGTTAGGATATTGATAGATTTTTTAGATAGAAGCTCTCTGAAAAGTTTATTTATCTGACTATTGCTACTATTTTGAGTAGATGATGCTACTTTCATAGGTTTAACTCGTATAGAACGTGTTTGTGAATTAAACTCAATGGTATCAAGTTTATTACTACTTCCTAAAGATTTTTTAGCATATTTAGAGTCCATTGCTAATCCTGAAAAACATGAATCTAAGACAATAGCAATATGTTTTGCATTGGTATCTCGGGAATACATAACTAATGAGCTAATACTTAGAGCTGATTTGTCATAATACATTACATCTTGAGTAGGAGTATTTAACTCTGAAGCAAAATCAAATGGTAAAATATACCCCTCTCTAACACCATTTTTACCAGATACACCATCTCCATGTCCTGCAAAGTAGAATAGTGTAGAGTCTTTTGGTGTTGATAGTTGCTTAATCTTTTTTAAAGCATCAAGAATTCTATCTTTTGTAGCATTTTCATTATAGAGTTCTATTACAGAGAAACCTTTGTTTCGTAATAATTTTGCAACACTATGTGCATCATTTAAGGCATTTACCAATGTTGGTATAGATTTTTTCTTATAGGTATTGATACCTACTACAATAGCATATTGCTTATGATACCAAGATTTTGGATTGTTTTGAGTCTTATTTGCACTATACGTTGAGCTTTGAGAACTAATATCTGTAGGAGCATAATTACTACCTATTTGGAATAGTTTAATTATATTATCTCCCTCTAAAGCAACAAGTATATGACCTGATTTATTGATAGATACTCCATTAGCACTATCTTTAAGTACAATATTTGAGATAGGTTTTCTCTTTTCTAAGTCCCAAAGTCTAATTGTTCTATCTTTTGAGCTTGAAGCCATATAACTTCTATTTTGAGCTACAGCTATATCTGTAATAGCTCCTCTATGTGGATTAAACTCTTGTAGTGTATTTCCTTGGTTATCTTTAAATTTAAGAGTATATTTCCAAACAGGAGGTCCGTTTCTTCTACGACTATTACCCTCTGCTACCTCTACTTCTGTTAATGCACTGATAGTATAATCATCAAAAGATATAGCTTTTTTAATTTTACCATACTCATTTGATGGAGTTAGATAACCATAGATAGCTCTTTTTTTATTAACATCCCAAATTTTTGTCTGTTTATCATCTGCTGTAGAGACTATCTTTCTATTAAAATCTATAAATGCCAGGTTGGTTACACTATCTTGATGTCCCTCTAGTCGTGCTAGTTGTTCTCCTGATAGTGTGTCCCATATATCAATAACTTTTTCTGCTCCACCACTAGCTATCTTTTTACCATCAGAGCTAATTGCTACAGCAAAGATATCTTTTGAACTACTCTTCATTCTATGGATAAGTTTATAACTATTTAAATCCCATATCTCAACATAGCCATCATCTCCACCACAAACTAGAGACTCTCCATTGGAGCTAATAGCTACACTATTTATCTCATCATTTTTACTACTCAAAGAGGTAATATATTTTAAATTCATAGAGTATATATCAATCTTGTCACTATCGCCATAAGTAATAATAGTGTTGTCTTTGGGATTAAATTTTACTCCATAGAGTTTATGATTGCTTTGGATTTGATTGATAAATTCATACGTTAAATCCCCACCGATTACAGTTAAAGGCTCTTTAATATCAATAGCCTTTTTTGTACTACTAGATATACCTTTAGGAGAGATAGATGAATTTTGACAAGCTGAAATTGTTAGAATAATTAGAAAAGATAGAAGAAGATGTTTCATAAAAAGTTCCTTAAGTTTAAAATCATATATTATAACATAATAAAATGTCTATTTAGTGTCTTTTTTATGAGATAAACTTCAATTTAAGAGATAGTTCTTAAACTAAAGTATTGTAG
>JALSOO010000256.1 GCA_026986355.1 Campylobacteraceae bacterium
TTTGATTTTGCCCTAGCAAAGTACCTAACTTTAACCCAAACATTTCCTAGACAGTTTGAAACCATGGTTGCACTCTCTTTGCATAAACATAATATTAACTTTAAAACATTTGGAAATAGAGGGTATATAACAGATGATAATCATCTTATTATCCCTGCTCCATTTGATAGAGAAGATATTTTTTTTAAAAAAGCAAAAGAGAGAGTATCTCTCTATAAAAAAAGTGGATTAAAAAAGATATATATCGTAACGATTACAAACTCATACACCTTCAAAATAGAAGATATAGAGTTTGAGGCATTACCATTTTATGAATGGATTGTTATCAATGATGAGAATTAATATTCAGTCTCTTGTTCAGCAAGAGTTACCATAGTATTCATCTCTTTTAGAAGTATAGGATTCTTTTTTATAATAATGGTTAAGGTCTTTGCATCTGGATTAAAGTTTTGATAGAGTGGTTTTAACTCGTCCCAAAGCTTTTTAACTTTATCCAATTGATTTTTAATCTTTTTGTTTGAAGGTTTTGGTATATTTTGTTTAGGGTCTCCATTGATTAGAGCATTTAATGAGTCATCAAAAAGTTTTATCGTTTTAACAATACTCTTTTTATACTCTTTTTTCCCTTTTACACATAAAAGCTTCTCTTTTGTCATCTTTTGGGTCAACATTCTCTGTCTACCTGCGAGATTTACAATCTTGACCATCGCTTTTTCCATATAGTTTTGGCTCTTATTTGCTTTTTCATATAGAGAGACTAACCGATTTGACTCTTTTAATAGAGGTTCATTATGAGAAATAATATAGTTTAAAGCTTTATCTCCTTTATCTTTTCCACTGTCAATAACTTTTACATTATTAAAAAACTCTTTCCAAAGCTTATCAACAACAGCAATCTGTTTATTAATCTTATCGTTATCATCTTTTGAAAAATTTAGCTTACTGTTTCCTTTTTTAAATTCAGAGAGAGTAGTATCATAGAGTTTTGCAAACTTCATTAACTTTTTTCGATTTTTATCTTTTTCAATATGTAATGAGATAAGAAGTGATAACTTTGTCATTCGTTGAGTTAACATTCTTTGTCTTCCTGAGGTGTTGATTCTCTTTTTTATAGCATTGTCGACACTCATCAAATCATCAACTAATGATGCCATATCCAACTCTATACTGTTTGCACTAAGTGTATGTGGAGAGACTAAAAGCAGTCCTAATATAGTAATAATTCTAAACATTATATTCTTCCTAAAAATAGATTTAAAGCATAAAAATAGCCTTAATATATTCTAACACAAAAAAATGAAATTTTTATTAAAAAAAGTAGAAAAAGTAGAAAAAAATAAGCACCCTCTCCAGATACCTGCGGCACTCAAGAGTGATGGGTGGGCTGCTATGTTCCCATCCTGACCCGTTGTCCATCAATCCTAATGCACAGGTCTAAAGAAGGCAGTAGAATAATAGCCAAAGAAAACTTATAATAGATTAAAATTCATACTATTTTAAATAATATTAGCTATAATTTCACTCCAATCATTGAGAGGTGTCCGAGTGGTCGAAGGTGCAGACCTGGAACGTCTGTGTAGTTTACTCTACCGAGGGTTCGAATCCCTTCCTCTCAGCCATATATCCTATATCGTTTTATCAAATTTTCCCCTTTTAACTGCTACAATATTAAAAAACAATCTAAAGGAATATCCAAATGAATTTCTATCTACTCTTTTTTCTACTTATTATCATAATTGGTTCAATTGTAAGTTATATCTACTTCATGAAAGAGAAAAAAGCAAATCTAAAAGCCATAGAACAAGGCATCTGCCCCAAGTGTGAAAAGCCAAATATGGTACTCGTTGACCAAAGAAGTACAGGTTGTGGTGGTCCTAAGATGTTGACATTTGAGTGTGAAGCGTGTAGATATGTCGGTACATTTCATGTAAGTGGTGGGAGTTGTAGTAGTGGTAGATGTGGATAGATTTAGAAGTTTCCACCTCAAAAGAGGTGGGAAAGTTTTAGAGATTAGAGATTAAAATTTATATCTTGTCCATACACGAATAATATTTCTTGTATCATCTCCATTATAAACTTTATCATCTGCTTTACTAGAGACTAAAGCAGCTAACATATTTGCACCAAGTGCTTTGAATTTATAGATAACATCAAGCTCTTGAACATCTGAATTACTATTAAGATTATCTTTCATCATACCATATTGAGCAATCAATTTTCCAGGACCAGTAGGAAGTACTACTTTTAGAACGGTACCCTCTGCATCTTGTTTAATATCACCTTGGTTAGCAACCATTTGTGTATATAGTGGAGTTTTTACACCTGTACCAAGGTTATTGGTTGCTACAGCACCATTATTTGTTTTACTATATGCAACACTAATATTAGCTGGGCCAGCTTTTCCTGAAACCTTTACTCCAACTGCTTTAGAATCTCTAGCACCTGAAGCATTTGGCATAATTTGACCACCTTGTAGAGCTAATGATACTGGTGCTCCTGCTAGTTTATTCATATTTGCATCTACATCTAACCAAACTGCTTTAGCTGAACTTGGAAGCTGATAGTAAGAGAGTGTCGGTGTTATCCCTGCTAATGATTGGTTCTTAGCTGTTAACATATAGGCCCCTTTATTTTGCCCATTTGCTTGTGAAGCTGTACCATCTAAAGCACCAAATCTATTAAGATTACCATGTCTATTAGAACGCGATACATAAGCTCCAACCAAAGTAGTATTTTCAATATCTGTATTGATTGCTACTGCTGCATCAAAAGTATTTTTAAATACATTCCAACCTTCTGAGAATGCTAATGGAGAAAGTCCTTTTGGAAGTTCTTGACGACCAAGTTTTAAAGTTGTATTAGCAATTTTTTTTGTCATGTATGCTTTTGTAAATGCAAAGTAGTTACCAGCATTTGCTGTGTCACCATTATGAGCTAAACCAGATTGACGAACACCATCAACAAGATTTCCCTCTAATCCATAAGTATTAAGTGCTGTACCTTGAAATCCTAAACCATATCCATTTCCAATATCAGCAGTTGCATCTAATTGAATACCACCATTTGCAGATGAAGCACTTTCAGCAAACATATCATCTGTACCAGCATCATCTGTTTGATAATAGATAACCGTCTGTCCACCAATTTTCATATCTACATCTGCCATTGCACCTGTTGTCATTGCCACTACAGCGATTGCTGCTAAACTTAAATTTGTAATTTTCACATTTTCTCCTTTAGTATTGTACTTATAAAAAAGTTAAGCTTATTATCAATAACTAAAGCTTATCAATTTAATAAATTTACATCACTATGATAACAACAGAAACCTTATTTTTTCTTGATATAAATCATTTTTTGACCATTTTCATTAACTTTTCGTTTATTTTTTTAAAAAGCACAATACAAACTATTTATTTTTATTAGGTTAGGATTATATAAATTTTAGTAGGATTAAAAAATATGGCCGGGAGAGGGAGATTCGAACTCCCGGAGGTATTACCCTCACCGGTTTTCAAGACCGGCACATTCGACCACTCTGACATCTCCCGACATTAGCTTAAACAGGTGTTTAAGTTGGAACAGAATTTTATCTAAAAAAGCTTAAATAAAAATTAACTATCTGATAGTTTGGAGGCGACACCCAGATTCGAACTGGGGATAGCAGCTTTGCAGGCTGCGGCCTTACCACTTGGCGATGTCGCCAATTACGCCACAATCCATAAATTATGGTGGTACCCGGAGCCGGACTTGAACCGGCACGGTCACAATGACCGGGGGATTTTAAGTCCCCTGTGTCTACCATTCCACCACCCGGGCATAAATTGGTACCAAAACTAAAAAATAGAATTTATATATCACAATTATTATGGAGCGGGAAACGAGGTTCGAACTCGCGACCCCGACCTTGGCAAGGTCGTGCTCTACCGCTGAGCTATTCCCGCACGGCTACCATTTAAATTGGAGTGCGATTATAGCTAACTTTTTTTTATTTGTAAAGTCTTTTGGGTATAATTTTTCAAAATTTACAAAAAATAGATAGATAAGGATAAAAATGCGTAGTGATATAGTAAAAAAAGGACACAATAGAGCCCCACACCGTTCATTGCTTAGAGCAACTGGATTAAAAGATGAGGATTTTAACAAACCATTTATAGGAGTTGCTAACTCCTATATAGAGATTATACCTGGACACTTCTTTTTGGATAAGGTGTCGGCTATTATTAAAGATGAGATAAAAAAGGCAGGTTGTGTGCCATTTGAGTTTAATACTATTGGTGTTGATGATGGTATTGCTATGGGTCATGATGGTATGTTGTTTTCTCTACCAAGTCGTGAGATTATAGCTAACTCCATAGAGACGGTTATGAATGCACATAAACTTGATGCTATGATTTGTATCCCAAACTGTGATAAAATTGTTCCAGGTATGATTATGGGTGCATTAAGAGTTAATGTTCCTACTGTTTTTGTAAGTGGTGGACCAATGGCAAAGGGTTATACCAAAGATGGAGAGCCTATTGACCTTGCAACAGCATTTGAAGCAGTTGGGAAATTTGAAGCAGGAGAGATTAGTGAGGAGGAGCTAACAGATATTGAGTGTAACGCTTGTCCAAGTGGTGGAAGCTGTTCTGGAATGTTTACGGCAAACTCTATGAATACACTAATGGAGGCTATGGGAATTGCACTTGCAGGAAATGGAACAATCTTGGCACTTACCAAAGAGCGTGAAGAGCTTTATAGAAAAACAGCTAGACGAATTTGTGAGATAGCCTTGATGGATTATGAGCAATCTTCAGCTTATAATATTAGAAATATCTTAAATGAGAATGCTATTCGTAACGCTTTTGCAGTAGATATGGCAATGGGTGGTAGCTCAAATACAGTTCTACATATGTTAGCTATCGCAAAAGAGGCAGAGGTTGACTTCAATTTAAGTGATATAAATGGTATCTCTAAAAGAGTTTCTCATATTGCCAAAATTTCACCTAGTCTAAGTACCGTGCATATGCAAGATATTGACAAAGCTGGAGGAGTAAATGCTGTAATGCACGAGATGGATAAACGTGGAGAGATACTACTTGATAATCTAACCGTTACGGGAGAGAGTCTCAAAGAGCGTATTGCAGATGCAAAAATAGTTGATACTAATGTTATTCATACTATTGATAACCCATATTCAGCTGTTGGTGGATTAGCTATTTTGTATGGAAACCTAGCAGAACAGGGTGCAGTTATCAAAACAGCAGGAATTACAGGTGAACGTGTCTTTACTGGAAAAGCTGTCTGTTTTAACTCACAAGATGAATCTATCAAAGGAATTATAAATGGCAAAGTAAAAGCAGGAGATGTTGTAGTCATAAGATATGAAGGACCTCGTGGAGGACCTGGAATGCAAGAGATGTTAGCTCCTACAAGTTTGATTATGGGTATGGGTCTTGGAGACTCTGTTGCACTTATTACAGATGGACGCTTTAGTGGAGCTACACGTGGAGCTAGTATAGGTCATGTAAGCCCAGAGGCTGCTGAGGGTGGAATGATAGGACTACTTCAAGATGGAGATGAGATTCATATTGATGTAGATAACTATATTTTAAGTGTTAATCTATCTGATGAAGAGGTAGCAAGAAGAAGAGAAAACTTTAAACCATTGGTTAAACCACTTAAAAGCAAGTGGCTACGACAATATAGAATGTTGGTAACCAATGCTAGTTCTGGTGCTGTTTTGGAGGCAGAGTAGTTTATATAGAAATACCCCACGAGGGGTATTTTGTCTACTTTGAAATATCTCCAAGGTGTCTACAACTTTGACTCTGTCCACGTTCACAAGCTGTTTCAAAATATTTAAGTGCTAAATCTTTATCATCATTGTCTTCAAAATAGAGTCCTAATTTATAACACATAGTTCCACCTTTTGTAGAGTTTTTACACGCTTTTTTAGCCGATTCAAAATCCTCTTTAGTTGTAATTTTGCGTATTTTTTTGCCAAGAACAGCTTCTAATCTATCACAACTTGGATAATCATCTAAAGAACATGCTTTTTCATAAAAACGTTCTGATTTTTGAAGATTTTTATTGACTCCATCTCCGACTTCATACATATAACCTAAGTTATTACATCCTGATGCTTCTCCCATATCACACGCATCATAGTAGAGACCAATAGCTTTGGTAATATTTTTTTTAAAATATTTACCATTAGCATACATATATGCTAAGTCATTACATGCAGAGGCGACATCTGCATTACATGCTTTTTTGAAATAGGTAGCAGCTTTGTAGTAGTTACGTTTACTACCCTCTCCTTTGAAGTACATTGCACCTACATTATAACACCCTTTCATATTTCCTGCTTTACATGAACGTTGATAGAGTTTTAGTGCATGCCAGTTGTGTCGCTCTATCCCTAAACCTTTATCTAGCATATATGCTAGATTGTTACACCCCTCAGAATTTTCTAATTCACAAGACTTTTTATAAAACTCCACAGCATCAGAATAATCCTTATCTTTGAAGTAGACATCTCCTAAATCATTACACGCTTCACTATCTTCTAAATTACATGCCTTTTTATAATAGGTTACATAGGTAGAATCAGTTAGGCTCGAAAGTTGAGGAACAGGTACAGAGGTTGGGAAAAAGTTGATAGCCAATATGATTGAGGCTAGAACAATAGCTGTTAGAATCATCGGTTTTTTTGTCATGAGATTACCTTTGTGATATTATCAAGTATAAAACAATATATTTGAGTATAAAAGAATATCTCATTTTTAATTTTCTGTCAAGAAAATATTAGTTTATAAATAAATAATAAATTTAAAAAATTAGTTTTAAAAAATAAAAAAATAGATATAATAATAGCTTTAAACAGCTATTATTATATTTTAAACTCTATTAAACACTCTATATAGTGGGTTTTAGAAAAAAGTAAATTGGTTTAAGAAATATCATAATATTTTGATATTTTTACTGTTATAATAAAATTATGAAAAGAATTAAATTAATACATATAACAATTATTGGAACACTATTTTTTACTGCTTGTTCTCAGAATGAACCAAAAATCAAAGATATACCCAAAAAATCAAAAGTTTCTATCTATAATCTTATGGGAATCACTCCAAAGAGTAAGGAGATATTTATTGAATCGAACAATGAACCAATAGAACAATCTACATCAGATGATGTAGAGTTTATCTCTTATAAACAAGAAAAAACTCCAATAAATGATATCGAATATATCTCTTATAAAAAAGATTTTACTAATGATTTTAATCAAAATAGAGAAATTATTAATAGACTAGAGTCCAATGCCAAAAGATTTTTGGGTGTACCCTATGTATGGGGTGCTACAGGACCAAATAAATTTGACTGTTCAGGGTTTACACAATGGGTATATCGTGATATAGGAATTGATATACCTAGAGTATCAAGAGACCAAGCACGAGTAGGAGAGTATGTAAACTACACTAATCTACAACGTGGAGATATGGTCTTTTTTAGCACAGACAAGAAACGTATAGGAGTAGTAACACATGTAGGTATCTATCTTGGTAATGGAGATTTTATACATGCTAGTTCAGCAGGTAAAAAAGTTGTTATCTATAATTTCAATAACAAAGAGTATTATAAAAAACATTTTTTATGGGGTAGACGTTTAATTAAATCTAAACAGATGTACGCTCTAAATTAGTCGATATTTTCATTTAAATATCGTCAAAATCAATCAAATATAACATATTTAACTACTATTTAATTATTTGTTTCCCATTTTTTTGATATACTCATGTTCTATATTTCTTCTTAGGGGTGTTTGTTGCATTTTATTAAAACTATCTTTATTTTTACAATTACTATAAGCTTGGCTGTTGCTATTGAGACCATGACGATTAATACAGCCGATGAGTTGAGGTCTATCAATGACTCTTTTCAAAAGGCAACAGCTAACTATAAAAACTTCAATCAAGATGTCTCTCTTAATGAGATTGTCTACAATGAGAAGAGTACAAAAATGATGATAGATATGCTCATCAATAATGAAGCTAAAACATTTGCTCATCTATCCCATAAAAAGTTTATTCAAAATATCTATCAACAAAATGGATTTTTGCCTTTTTGGTTTGATAGCCATGGAATCAAGAGAAAAAAGGTAAATGAACTTTTCAAAGCAATAGATACCGATGTGACACTCAATAAAAATGGAAAAATTCGTAAACAGTTTAAATATTTAGATAAAAAAATTGCTAATACTAAAAAACGTGTTCTAGCCAAAGAGTTAAAAATTGACTTGGAGTTATCTGCACTCTATCGTACCTATATAGGTTATCATATATCTGGTGGAATTGATTGGTGGAGTTTTCAAAAAAAGCTCTCAGCTCTTCGAAAAAATAAAATAGCAGCAAATTGGTCAACCTATAATCCACACTATAATATTGCTGATTTAATGCTAAACTACTCTCTCTCTCATGTACTTAAAGTGACTACACCAACGAGCTTTGGCTATCCCAAAATGATAAAAGAGCTTAAACGATTGAGAAGAGTTCAAGCACAAGGTGGTTGGGGAAAAACTCCTGCCTCTTCTCAACTTCGTTATGGTCGTTCAGGATCTGCTGTCAAAAAACTCAAGATACGTCTACAAAAAGAGGGGGACTACACCTGTACTCAACTCAATAGTACCTATGACCAGTGTCTCAAAAAAGCCGTTAAACGTTTTCAAAAACGTCATGGATTGGGTACTACAGGAACGATAAATCGATACACACGGGCAAAACTAAATCTATCTGTAGATTGGAAAATAAAAAAGTTACTCTTAAATATTGACAGAATAAAGAGACTTCCTAATCAACCTGATGATAGATATATAATGGTTAATATACCAGCTTTTAGACTATATTATATAGAAAATGGTAAACAGAAATTGACTATGAGAGTTATTGTTGGTAACAAAACCCACCATACACCTATCTTTTCTAGTAAAATATCATTTATTGTTCTAAATCCATATTGGTTAATTCCAGATAGTATTGTACAAAAAGAGTTAATCCCTAAAATGTTAAAAAATCCTAAATATTTAGAAGAGAGAGGTTATGAAGTTCGTAAAAATTATAAATTCTCTACTCCACCGTTAGATACATCTACGATAGATTGGGCAAAATTACTGCACAGTAATCAAACCAAAAAATATAAATTTGTACAACCTCCTGGCAAGAAAAATGCTTTGGGTAAAATCAAATTTAAATTTCCAAATAGATATGCAGTATATCTACATGATACTCCTACAAAAAGGCTTTTTAATAAAGGTCAACGTGCTTTTTCTCATGGATGTATTCGTATAGCTGAGCCAAAAGCACTATTAAAGACATTTGCAAAATATGAGAGTTCGGTAAATTACAATAGTGCCAAACGTGTTTTACAAGGAAAAGAGAAGAAACAACTAAATCTTTCAGAAAAAGTTCCTGTACATATTGTATATCTTACAGCATGGATTAATACAGATGGTCTTTTACACTATCGTTCTGATGTCTATAAGTATGACTCAAAACAACACAGGCTAAACTATTAATAAGGAGTATTTTGCTCTTATATAAAAAGTAACGAACTGTTTTGATATTTTTTACTATAATATATCCCTACCAATAAGGAAATATTATAGATATGAGAATTGTAAAAAAAATTTTAATTACACTACTATTGCTACATACATCTGCCTCAATCCTATATGGGGATTCTAACGTATCAGAAGAAGAGAATAATATCTCTAATCTATTGAAGCAAGAGTTTAAAAAAAATAGAATTCCTCTTCTTAAGCACCTAAGTAATAAACGATTTTTACGAACTTTTTACTATAAAAACAACTATAACCCATTATGGATAGATAATAATGGATTAAAAGATAAAAAGTATCAAGAGCTTTTTAAAAATATTAATAATGATATAACATTGAGTAGAGATGGTGTTTTATTTAAAAAGAGTGAACTATTACAAAAAGAGTTAGATGCAAATATATCAAAAGAGAGACTCTTTCGAGTAGAGGTTCAACTCACTTCTCTATATTATGAATTTTTAAAACATGCTATCTATGGGGAGATTGAATGGAAAGATTTTGCAACACGACTACATCGTCTTAAACGATACAGAATCAATGCAAAATGGGTACGAAAAGAGCCTAACTTTGATATATCAAAACTCTTAATAAATCCAGATATAAATGCAACAATTAAAGAGATTAAACCTAAAAAATTTGGATATGATAAATTACTTAAAGCCTTAACAAAACTATACACGCTCAAAAAAAATGGAGGTTGGAAAAAGCTTCCCTATTTTAAAGTTCTTAAACTAAAAAGTACAGGAGAAGTGGTTTTAAAACTAAGAGAACGTCTAAAGGCTTCAGGAGATTATATAAGTTGTGAAGAGAATCGTACTATACCTTATATAAATAAAGAAGAAAACAATGAATCATTGCAAAAGCCTTATATAGACCCTAATGCAATCTTTGGAACATGTCTCGATAAGGCTGTAAAACATTTTCAAAAACGTCATGGATTAGAGATAGATGGTATTGTCGGAGGAGCAACACAAAAAGCATTAAATGAGACAGTTGATGAGAAGATAGAGAGGGTTCTCTTGAATATTGATAGAATTAAATGGCTTCCACGTGATGATGATAAACGATATATAATTGTAAATATTCCTGAATTTATGCTCTACTATATAGAAGATAACAAGGTAAAAAAAGATATTAGAGTGATTATAGGAGCAAAAAAACATCCTACTCCAATATTTTCAGAAGAGATTTCTTATATTGTTTTAAACCCATATTGGAAGATTCCAGCAGGAATATTAAAACGAGAGATAATACCAAAAACTATCAAAAATATTCACTATCTAAAGAAGCAAGGTTTAGTTATTCATAGAACATGGAATGAACGTTCACAAATCATTAATCCATACCATATATATTGGGAACAGTATTTAGCTAGAGGTGTTAAATTTCCTTATCGTATTATGCAACCACCTGGGAAAAAGAATGCTTTAGGAAAGATAAAATTTAAGTTTCCAAATATGTTTGATGTATACTTACACGATACCCCAACACGTCATCTATTCAAAAAAGATGTTCGTGCTTTTTCTCATGGTTGTGTACGTATTGCAGAGCCACATTCACTGCTAGAAACAGTATCATCATTTAATAAAAATATAGATATGTCAAAAGCAGATAAGATATTAAAAGGAAAACGAAAAGTTATATATAATATAAAAAACAAACTGCCTATCCATTTAGTCTATCTAACAGCAGGATTTAACAGTAGTGGAGAGTTGGAGTTTAGAGACGATATTTATGGATATGATAAACTTATGAAACGAAGCATCAAGTAGAATATAATAAGTAACACGATAGAATAAGCCTAAACAAATTAAATTATCAGGCTTATCTATTTGGAAATATCTGCAAAAATCCTCTCGAATAAAAAGAGACTTCTAACTGAAATATATATTGAACTGCAACAATACTTTGAGAAAAAATATGGCTCAAACACAATTATTCTTATCGAGATAGGTTCATTTTTTGAGATTTATGAGGTTAATAATAGTCAATTAAAAATAGGAAAAGCAAAAGAGATTGCAGAGTTACTCAATATTCAACTAACTCGTAAAAATAAAAATATTGTAGAGAACTCTATCCAAAATCCACTCTTAGCAGGAGTACCAACCGTATCATTAGAACGTTATTTAGCTAGACTTATAGCGTTACAAAAATATACAATTGTTCTTATCAAACAGAAAGGAGAGACTCCTAATATTAAACGATATATCTCTAATATTATATCTCCTGGAACAAACTTTGAGTATCATACCCAAGCAGAAGAGAGCAATATAGTCTCACTAAATATTGATAGATATAATGATATATACTCGGTAGGCTATTCGGCTATTGATGTTACTACAGGAAAGAGCATTATAAATGAGATACACTCCAATCGTGATGACAAAACTTATGCTCTTGATGAACTCTTTAATCTACTCCAAACCTACAATACAGCCGAAGTTATTCTATCTTTAAAAAATAGTCAAATAGATAGAGAGTGGATAGAGAACTATTTAGAACTTGGACAATTTCACACCTCTTACAATGAAAAATCCTATAAGATAAGCTATCAAAATGAACTATTTTCTAAAGTATATGAGATTAACTCTTTTCTATCTGCTATTGAGTTTTTAGACTTAGAACGCTACCCCTACACTACAGAATCTCTAGCGATACTTATCGAATTTATTATAGAACATGATGAGGCGATTATCGCAAAGATGAACAGACCTATATTTTTAGGAGAGAGTCGTTATCTCTATCTAGGAAACAATGCACTAGAGCAGTTAAGTGTACTATCCAAAGATAAATCAGAAGTTACACTTCTTAAACTGATGGATAAGACCTCAACAGCCTTTGGCAAACGACTTCTAAAAGAGCGTCTCTTATCTCCTATTATAGACAAAAGGTTACTAGAAGAGCGTTATAATTTGAGTGAAAAACTTATGGCTAAAATTGATAGTTATGAGACCTATCTAAAAAATATCTATGATTTAGAGCGTATTATTAGACGTATAAAACTAAAGAAACTTCACCCTGTTGAACTAACCTATATTGATATCTCATTAGACTCAATATCTAATCTATTAGAAGAGGCTCAAAAGAGTGGTATAGAGTTTGAAAAGAGAGTAATAGATGAGGTTAAAGAGTTTAAAATCTATCTAAATCAGACCTTTAATCTATCTATATGTGCAAAATTTCGTATTGAGAAGATTAATGACAATATTTTTAAAAGTGGTATCTACCCTACCATTGATACTATTTTGGATAGACAAAATAGAGAGTTGGATAAATTAACAGTAGTACGTGATATGATAGATAAACTCTTTGAAAAAGAGAAACTCTCCAAAAATAGTAAAAGCTCCTCCTATACAGAATTGAGATATTTAGAGAGTGAGGGCTACTCTATTACATTAACAAGAAATAGATTTAACCTTGTAGAGAAAGAGTTAAAAAGCTTATTTATTACAATAGAGGGTAAACACTACTTTTTTAAAGATTTTAGCTACAAGCTACTAAAGAGTTCAGTAAAGATAAACTCTACTCTCTTTGAAGAGATAACCAAAAGTTTTGAGAGCAACAGGATTAAGCTTATTGCTTTAGTAAAAGAGCGTTATTTAGAGAGCCTTTTATCTTTAGAGACTCGTTTCTCACACCTATTTGATGAGCTTATTACCCTTATTGCTAATATTGATGTGGCTATATCCAATGCAAAATGTGCCAAAACAATGAATCTAACTCGTCCAAAAATTATAGAAAAAGAGAGTCTATTTGATGCGATAGAGTTAAGACACCCTATTATTGAGGCAAATGAGCAGAGAGGTGTATATATCCCCAATGATATATATCTAGGTTCAGCCATAGATACAACACATAATCATATCACACTAACAGCTTCAGAGGGAAAAGCTGTCAATGGTGTTTTGCTTTATGGTATCAACTCTTCAGGAAAATCATCACTTATGAAGAGTATTGGACTCTCTATTATATTGGCTCAATCTGGTTTTTTTGTACCTGCTAGAGAGTTAACTATAGGACTCTATGATAAACTCTTTACTCGTATCGTATCTGGAGATAATCTATATAAAGGGTTGTCTACCTTTGCTGTAGAGATGATGGAGCTAAAAAATATCTTTAATAGAGCTACTGACAAGAGTCTAATATTAGGAGATGAGATTTCGCAAGGAACAGAGACTGAATCGGGTCTAGCTATCGTTACAGGAGCAATTTTAAAACTTCTAAAGCTAAAATCTACCTTTATCTTTGCAACACATCTTCATCAACTAAAAAATATAGATGCACTCCAAAAGATTGACTCTCTCATACTTCTACACCTTGGAGTAAAATATGATGATAGTAGTGATGCACTTATCTATAATCGGAAACTACAATTAGGAATGGGTAGCTCACTCTATGGATTAGAGTTTGCAAAATCTCTACACATGGATAAAGAGTTTCTAAAAAATGCCTATAGTATCCGAGAAGAGCTAATTGGAAAACAGTCAGAGATAAAAACCCTAAGCAAAAAAAAGAGAAGCAGATATAATAAAAATCTATATGTTACCAAATGTGCTTTGTGTGAGGAAGCTGTAGATGAGGTACACCACATACAACCTCAAGAGATGGCAAATGATTCAGGAATGATTGGGTATATCAACAAAAATCATAAATACAATCTCATTCCATTATGCAAAAAACACCATAAGATGGTACATGAAGGAAAAGTACATATCTCTGGGTTTGTTATGACCTCAAAAGGATTGAAACTCCATTATGAGGAGTCGTAGATAGGGAAGGTTTACTTGATACTGTAAGTGGATAAAACTTTCTCTTTATTCTTAGTTATAATCGTTAAAAACTTCTCGGTAATAGAAGAGTATGTATGATATTTTAATACAAATCGTTTACCTCTTTCACCCATATTCTCTAGTGCATAGTGAGGCATCTCATAAAGTTTTAAAATGGCACTCGCTACCTTATGACTATTTTGTTCTTTGATAGTTATTCCACAATTGGCTTGTTCAATTAAATCACCTTTACCATTAAAGAGATGTACAATGGGTTTCCCTGAATACATATAATCAAAAATCTTATTTGCTGATATACCATATTTATATATTTCTAAATCTTCCCAGCCAATATAACATAGATTAAAGAGTTGCAAAACACTTTGAACCTCTTTTTTAGGAATAGCATCTAATATTGATATGTTTGTTAATTTTAAAGATTTAATTCTCTCTTTTAGACGCTCTTTTTCTGAACCTTTACCAATAAGGACAAATACAATCTCTTGATGTAATTTGAGTTCATTAGCAACATCAATCAATAAATCTAGCCCATCACCCATACCCATAGCACCTGTATATCCTACGATAAATTTATCTTTGGGTATTTGCTCTTTTGTCTCTTTATTCAGAGGCAGAGGAGAAGAGAGTTCCTCTAGTGAGATACCATTGGGAAGATAGGTAAATTTAAAATCAAAAATATTTTGTTCTTTAATATATTCAGAGGTATTTGGAAGAACAGAGATGATATGGTCAGCTTTTTTAAATCCAAAATTAACAGATTTTTGCATTAGGTAGATAAGAGGATTTGAAGCTGAATAATTTTTAAAATGCATCAATGTCAAGGGCCAAATATCTCTAATTTCAAAAATCAATTTTGCTTTATGTTTTTTTGCTAAATAGTAAGCAGGTAAAATCATCATAGGTGCTGACGTAGAACAGACTATGCTATTTGGTTTGGGTAACTCTTTTGGTAAGTTAAGTAACTTAAAACAAAATTGAAACCATTTTAGAACCCTTTTTTTATCTCTTGAATCTTTATATTTTAATACTTTTAGCCATAGATAATCAATCATATCAACTTTTTGAAAAAGATAAGATTGTTGTCTCTCTATGGGAGGATAGTTATTTAAAAAATGTGAATAAGAAGCTGTAATGATAATGGGTTTAATCCCTTTTCTTTTAAGCTCTTTTGCCATGTAGTAGTGTCGGTAGGTCATACCATGAAAGGGGCTTCCTGCATAGTCGTTAATAAACCATATAACTTCTTGTTGTTTTTTTTGTTTCATTTTATTTCTCTTTTGGAATAAATAGTTGTTCTTTTAAATTGTTAAGTCCCACATTAAAAATAGCATCGACAATAGAGGTACCTTGAATAAAATTATCTATTTGATATTGCTTATACTCAAAAGGTGGCATCTTATTGTAAAGTAATTCAATGTTATGCTGGGCATAAAGCGCTGTATCTTGATAGTTGTTACCACCACTCCCTGAGAGGTAAGTAGTAGCGTTTACATGATTGAGTAACTCAATAAGTCTTTGGGTTGAATCTGTTTTAACCTTAAAATTTGAACTTCTTATAAATTTAGTCTTAAATTTCAACTCTTTTGCAATGGTTTGAATAAAATTAATATTATAAGAAGCTAAATCAATAGCCTCAAAGTTAATAAGCTCAAAAATCATCTCTTTATGTTCTTTAAAATAGGAAGTTTTGGCATAATTGGCTTGTAGGCTACCAAGTAGTTTCTTTTTCCATTTTTCATTGAGCATCTCTGTCTCATTTATATTTTGAATACCACTTTTCCTTTTAATAGGAATGGTGATATTGCTCTCTTTTGCTGATAGGATTAACGAGACTCTATTGGTATAGTTAGAACCTGTCTTAATAAATTGTACATCATCTAAAAATATAAAGGTATTTGATTGCCATATTTTATAAAAATATCCTAACCACGGCATAAAATTAGGTTGATGGATACCTACTATTTTATCAACCATCGGATAACCTCAAAACTTTCAGCATACTCTACACCAATTTGAACCCCTCTAACTTTTGCCAATGAGAAGATAAACTCTTTACTCATATAGTCTCTACCCTCTTGTGATTTATACTCTTTTAATGCATTAACTTTACATAAAATATTTTTTTCCTCTAATTTAACAAAAGAGGTCGTATTAAAAGTAAGATTATTCCATATAAGTTCATATCCTAAAATAGTACAATTTTTAAAAGCTCTTAATCCCTCTTGTGCAATGGTGCTATGGTCTTGATGAATATCATGCAAAGATGGCATGAGAACCAAGTCTGGAACAATCTCTCGCTTATGTTTAATCAAATCTTCTAAAATCTCTTGTCTAGCATAGTTGAGTTTTCGTACTTTATAATGATAAATGATTACATTCTCTTTTTTTATTCCAAGTTTTGAAGTTGCCTTAACAACCTCTTTTGCCAATATATCTTTTGGGTGTCCTTTTGGTACAGACTCCTCTGCTGTTGAAAATGCAAAGTAATATACATTAGCTCCATTGTCAATCAGTTTTGAGATTGTACCACCAGCACCTAACTCGCCATCATCTGTATGTGGAGCAAGTACAAACACATTTTTAAATCTACTTAACATTTAGCTTACCTCTTCTAATTTTTTGTATAAATTTAATAATTTTTTCTCTTCATTTCCCCAATTATATATCTCTTGAACTCTTTTTATAGACTCTTTTTTGTCTCTATATGTTGAGATAATCAAAGGAAATACTCTATCAAACTCCTCTTGATTAAAAATATCTTCAATTACAAATCCTGTTTTATTATCTACTACAAAACGTTTAAGTTCCAAAAGACCTGAAACAAGAATAGGTAATCCTACCATATAGTATTCAAACATCTTATTGGGTAGTCCTAAATTCCAACTTTTACAACGGTTCTCCTCTATACATAGACCAATATCGGCTGATGAGGTATATTGAAGTAGAATATTTGGTAGAACTGCATCATGAAAATAGATATTTTTTTCTCTTTTAGTGATTTCTAAAATATTATCTTTAAGTTCTCCAAATCCCATAATAACATAGCTTACACCCTCTTTACCTCGAATAAGGTCTATAAACTCCAATATCCCTCTTCTAGGTTGTAGCCCTCCTTGATAGAGAAAGATAATATGCTCTTTAGGGATATTAAATTTTTCACGAAATATATCTTTTTTCTCTATATTAACTCTATGAGGAGTGTTATAAATAACAGTAGGTTTCTCTATCTGATAGAGTTTAACATACTCTTTAGCAATAGGCTCACTCACTGTAATCATGCTATTGACATACTTTAAAAAGAACTTCTCTATAATTTTAGAACTTCTTTTAATAAATTTACTCTGATTATGTCGTTCTGTCTCATACTCATGGGCATCATAAACAACTTTAATTGCTCTATTGTAAAACTGTTTAACAATAAAAGCAACAGGAAGTGTATTTAAATCATTGCAATGAATAACATCAAAATTTTTACAATATTTTGCACTACTGTAGATATATTTTATATAAGCAACTATTTTGGTTAATGTTGAGTTATATTCATCTCTATCAAGATAACTAAATCGTCGTATTTTGTAGTTATTTTCTAACTCATTATCTTCTGTATATCTATCTAAATGTGCGATAACTTCAACATGATAACCATACTGGGCTAAAGAGCTAGACTCTTTAATAATACGGTTGTCATTTTGAAAACTATCAAATGTTAAGTTTGCTATTTTCATTATACATCTCCTCAAATTGTTTTTTTAAATTTTCAAATCCAATGTTAAAAATTACATCAATAATAGATAATCCCTTAACAAATTTTTCAGTTCTATATTGAGGATATTCAAAATCAATAAAATTACTATAGGTTAAATGAATATTATTCTCTTTAAATAGTTGATGCTCTTGATAGTTGTCTCCACCACGTCCTGATATATAGTGAGTAGCATTAACCATTTTAGCAAGGTGAATAATTCTTTCAGTAGGGTTTTCTACAGCAGTACTCTTCATTAATGATGATATCTCTATGGTTGTATCTATCTCTAATCTCTTTACAATCTCTTTGATGAAGTGAATATTATATTGAGATTGATTCGATATAGGATTAGATAATAGATCAAAGATAAACTCTTTTTCCTTTTTATAATATGGACATTTACAATAGGCAAGTTCAATTCTCTTTTTATATTTTCGTTTCCATTCAAAATCAATGGGGTATATTTCATTAATATTTTGAGTTAATCCTTTTACTCTTTTAATCGGAACAGTTAGTTTAACCGTTTGACCTCTTTCATTAATCGTAAAGCTATTTGTATAGGAAGAGCCACTTTTAATAAACTGAATATCATCAACCAAAATAAATACATCAGATTGGAATATTTTATAAAAATATCCTATCCATGGCAACATATTCGGTTGATGCATACCAACAATAATTTTGTTCATTTATCTATCCTTTTATAATTTTTCTATCTTGTGCGATTGAGAAGAGTGCAAAAAATCCAAACATCATACGAGTATCAATTAGACTACTTGATTTTAATAGATTAAGTAGAAAAAAGAAGAAGAGAGCAACAGCCCAAGGGGAATTCTCTTTATCTATCATCATAAATACTCTATAAAAAATTAATAGAAAAATAATAAGAGGGATATACCCTAATTCAAACCAAACTTCTAAAAATATATTATGTGGGTAGTCTAACTCATCAATACCCAGTTTTTCATATCCATAACTTCCAATTCCATATCCCCAAAAGGGGTGTTCATTAATCTTTTTAATTGAAAATTTCGCATTAACTATTCTACTATGAGCTGATGCCCCTCCATCACTGGTATTGACAAGCTCCATAAGTCTAGCTACAGTATTATCAACTAGCTTTAGTGATTTATCATAGTTTTCTAATTTAACATTAGATACTAGAAAGATAATACTAAATGTCATAAACAACATTATTAAAATAGGAACAATTAATTTATTGAGAAGAAATGTGTTTATCATTATGAATAGTTGATAGAGTAGATATATCCCTAAAATAACAACGGTAAAAAGAAGAGGACCACGTCCTCCTGCAGAGATTAAAAAGATAAAAGAGATAACTAAAACACTCCATCGTATAGTAGGGTTCTGTTCTTTGTCAAAAAAGTAATATAGAAATAATATTCCATTGAGCCATGAGACAGTTAGATATAGAGAAGTCATCTGTTTTGCTACCTCTTCACCTAAACTTAAAATGAGTGTCTCATCTCTATTTAGATAACTGGTATAGAAATTTAAAAATATAATAGAGAGTATGAAAATAGTAATAGTAAGTATTTTTATAAAAAGTTTGATATTAAACTCTTTAACTAATAGAGGGAAAAAGAGGGCTAAAGCCATTGTTCCAAAATTAATAGTTTTTGTAATTGAACTACTCATCGCAGAGCTATAACTAATAGAAAAGATAATAAATAGGTAAAACAGCGTTAAGAGTAAAATTAATTCAAAACTATTTTTAGGTAATGATAAGAGGGTCTCTCTCATATGATTTACCATAATAATGGTAACCATTAAAGCACTTAAAAGGGTGAGGTCAGGGATACCACTTACTCCAATAAGAGGTAGAACTGCTTTGATTGTACCACTTAACAGAAGAATGGAAAAAGCAAACTCTTTAGATAATATATAGTGCATTTTAGAGCATTCTTTGGTGGTATTTGTTAAGAATATGGAGATAACTTTGAGTATATTTTTTAAGAGTAGATTCATTAAATGAAGCATTATGCCAAAGAAGAACAAACTCTCCTTGATATTTTTGCACAATGTCAAAGTAGTAATCACTTAATTGATTAAACTCCTCAACACTCTTAACCTCTTGTGCAAAAGTAGCCTCCATTAAAATAAGAGGTCGTTCAATAATATTTAGTTTTTTTCTTGTTAAAATATTAAATGGATGATAGGCATAACAACATCCTGCTCTAAAGCCACTTTTATTAGCATAAGCCAAATTGGAGCACCATTTAAAATTATTATTATCCCAAAGTTGCCATGTTGTTGGTAGTTCAAATCTCAAATAGTGTTCTCGTCCAGATTCTAATTTTGAAGAGAGAACCTCTTCTAAAGTATCTTTCTCTTTTTTAAATTGTTTAGCATTATTATATGCATTATAAGAGGGGTGTATTCCGATACTATGCCCTCTGGATTTAATGGTATTTAGAATCTTAAAACTTTTTTCACTTTTTATATCATATCTATTATCATATTTTTGGGTTGTTCCTCCTGCCATAAAGAAAAAATGAGATTTTAAATGAAACTTATCACTAATATCCATTATTTTCTCAAATGTATCATAGGGGTCTTTTTTTATTCCTAGCTTTAACGCTATATACTCATATAGCGTTTTAAAGGGAAGGATTATACTTTTTCTATATAAAATATCACCTCCCATTCCTTTTATCACTTTTTTTATAGTTGGAAATCTCTCTATCTCATCAATATCATGAGTTAAAAGCATAGAAAATTTTCTATCTTTACGTTTACCTTTATACTCTAATTTAGTTAATAGATTCCAAAAAAACTCTACATACTCATTAACAATAGCCCTGTCAAGAAAATCATTTTTATAAGCAAGTGATGATTCAGCCGGAAATCTATTATGTTCATCTCTATCGTTAATAACATACTCTTCCCATCGAGTTAACATAAAGAAGAGTGTTGCAAAAATATCAATATCAAGGTCAATACTATTCTTTTTTATAGAAATCGAACCAGTACCCCAAAAAATAGGTAAATTTTTCTCACTAAAAAACTCTGAGGAGATATTTTTTATTTTTTTAGGAATACTACGTTTAGTTAAATAAGACAAATTCTCCTTATAAGAGGAAAAAAAACTATCTAAAATAGTAATTTTATTATTATTTGGTAATACTATTTGATAATCATCATTAGATGAGAAAATTATTTTATAAGATATACCTAGAAACTCTTTTAGTAAAATATTTATAATATAGTCTCTTTCCTTGGTATTATTGTTAGGAGCGATAATAGTTATCATTACTTTTTCTATCTTTTATATTAATTTCTAATGTAATTATACTATTTAAAATATAAAATAATAATAAAATATAATTATTAATTTAACATATTAAAATAAATTTATTTTTGTTAAAATATTATTTTAATACTCTTTTGTATATAATTCCAAAAAAGTAGGATTTATAGAATGAGAATTATTGAACTCTATTATGAAAAAGTTTTAAATAAAGATGTTCCCTATTATGCCAGGTACTCACTGTGGACAATTATCGTTAAACCTATAAGAAAATTTTTTAATATTGTAATTATCCCCAATATCCCTTTTTTACGTCTTCGTGTTACACTGTATCGACTGATAGGTTTCAAAATTGGTAAGCGAACTGATATTGGTATGAAGTGTTATATAGATGAGATAAATCCTTCTAAATTTATTTTGGAAGATGATGTGACTATATCTTGTAATTGCTATTTTACTTGTCATGGGAAGGGACAAGGACATACACCTATTATCATCAAAGAGGGTACATATATAGGAATGAGAGTAAATGTCGTATCTGGTAAAAATGGAGTTACTATTGGTAAAAATGTTATTGTAGGGGCAGGAACATTAATTACAAAAGATATTCCTGATAATGTAACAGTAGTCGGTGTTCCTGCAAGGATTGTCAAGCATCATGTCTAATATCTTAAA